>NZ_JBLUOI010000049.1:0-40292 GCF_048059995.1 Metabacillus sp. YM-086
TATTTAAAGTAAATAAATCTGGACATTCCCACATGTATCCGAAGTTACCCTCACCTTTAGCCAAAATATTGACGAATTCCCAATGTATCAAATCTTTTGAACGATACATTAATACTTGTCCGGTATTTTGCATCGTTTTTGAACCTAACACAACATAATAAAGATCATCGTGCTTCCATACCTTTGGATCACGAAAATGAAATGGATGGATGTCACCATTTGGAGCCTCTGTTATAACAGGGTTTTCTGGAAGCTTTTCGAAATGAATTCCATCCTCACTTACAGCTAGGGCTTGAACTTGCTTTAGCTCTTCATCATAATTTTCACCTGTCCACACATTACCTGTGTACATTAAATAGAGCTTACCATCCTTTTCAATTGCACTGCCAGAAAAGCATCCATCTTTATCATAAGTTTCACCTGGAGCCAAGGCTGGAGGAAGATGCTCCCAATTGACGAGATCTTTGCTTTTGACATGTCCCCAATACATGGAGTCCCATTTTGGAGCAAAAGGATGATGCTGATAAAACAGATGATATTCACCTTTAAAATAGCAAAACCCGTTAGGATCATTCATCCAATTGGCTACTGGAGCAATATGATAGTGCAATCGCCATTTATGTTGATAAACCTCTTCCTGCAACTTTTTTAATGCTGTTTCCGCTTCCTTAATTCTTTGGTTTTCAATCATTGATTTCTCCTTTTTTCACCCTTCAAATCTTTCTCTTATCTCTTTAAATGAAAGATCATCCGTTTTTTCATAAACAAGATCGGCTTTTGGGAAGGAATGTTCCGGTCCAACTGCAACCGCATACATACCGGCACCTTTTATGGCTTCAACACCAGCAATGGCATCCTCTACTCCTATGCATGTTGAAGGGTTAACCTTTAGTAGTTCTGCTGCCTTTAGAAAGATTTCTGGATCAGGCTTTCCTTTTTTAATTTTTGTTACATCAACAATATAATCAAATTGATCCTTGAGCTTCAATGCTTCTAATACCATATTGGCATTTTTACTTGCTGATGCTAGCGCGATTCCTAAGTTCGCTTGTTTAATATCACTCAGTAACGTTTCAATTCCTGGTAATATATCTGAAGGAGTGATCCTATTTATTAACTCAACATAATGTTCATTTTTCTTTGTTGCCAACTCCAGCTTTTCTTGCTCTGAAAATTCTTGCTCTTTTCCACCAAATTGAAGGATTTTCTCAAGTGAATCCATTCTCGAAATTCCTTTTAACTCTTCATTTAATTCTCTTGTAAAAGAAATGTTTAGATCTTCAGCCAAAGCCTTCCAAGCAAGAAAATGATATTCAGCTGTATCAGTTATAATACCATCTAAGTCGAAAATAAAAGCCTTTAATTTACTCAACTGTATCACTCCTATTCGGAAATTTCCCCTGTATATTGCTTTCCTTCCTCTAATGTTATGTTTTTTCCATAAACAGTAAGGTCAAGTCGATCGCCCTTTTCAAGGGAAACAGTCATTTGCTCACGTTCTACTTTGACACGAAGTTGGCGGTGCAAATAATGTAACGTAAATTCATATTGTGTCCATTGCTTTGGTAAAACAGGATGTAGGGAAAGCCCACTTTCTTTCACACGAACTCCTCCAAAACCATGAATAATTGACATCCATGTACCACCCATATTGGCCATATGTAAGCCATCTTTTGTGTTACCGTGAGTATTATCAAGATCTAGACGCGCAGATTCCATAAAATAGTCGTAGGCCTTCTCGTGATAACCAACTTTCGCTGCCATAATACTAAAGATAGCAGAGGATAGAGATGAATCATGGGTCGTAATTTTTTCATAATAATCGTAGGATGCTTTTATTGTTTCAAGCGACTGCTCGTCCTCTAATAAAAAGTGAGCTAGTACAGTGTCAGCTTGCTTACACACTTGATAGCGATATAGTGTTAGTGGGTGATAATGTAAAAGCAATGGATACTTTTCTTTTGGTGTATGCTCAAAATCCCAAACAGCTTTCTTTAAGAATGTATCATCCTGAGGATTGATCCCTAATTCTTCATCATAAGGTAAATACATTTTTTCAGCTGCTTGATTCCAGTCTCGTGCTTCTTCTTCAGTGAGATCTAAGCGTTGCGATAACTCTTTAAAAGAAGCTGGATCCTCTTCCCTCACCTGATTGAAAATGGAGTAGGCCCATTTTAAATTATGCTTTGCCATAACGTTTGTATAATAATTATTGTTTACAAGACATGTATATTCGTCAGGACCGGTTACATCGTCAATTCTAAATTCATCTTGATAAAAATGACCTGTATCCATCCATAATCTTGCTGTTTCACTTAAAACTTCAGCTCCATATTCCACCATAAAATTGATATCTTTTGTTGCTAAATAATATTGGATAAAGCTATAGGCAATATCAGCGCTTATGTGATACTGTGCTGTTCCAGCTGGGAAATACGCCGAGCACTCTGATCCTGAGATGGTCCTCCATGGGAATAAAGCTCCTTTAGAATGCCCCATCTCTTTGGCCCTTTGTCTTGCTCCATTCAAGATTGAATATCGATAGATTAGTAATTGTTTTGCTAACTCAGGCTTTGTTAGTAAGAAAACAGGAATCATATAAATTTCGGTATCCCAGAAATAATGTCCCTCATATCCTTCACCTGAAAGACCCTTTGCAGCTATATTACTGTACTTATCTCTTCCTGCAGATTGTAAAAGTTGAAAAAGGTTAAAGCGAATACCCTCCTGAAGCTTTTCCTCACCTTCAATTTTTATATCTGCCACATTCCAGAATTCATCAAGATAGTTCTTTTGAGATTGAATGAGCTGTTCAAAGGATTGATTTGAAAGATTGCCATGAATCTCGATACCCTTTTCAACCAAATCCTGTTCGTGCCTGAGTGTATCTGTATAAACATTATATTTTACAAATTCAACAGGTTCGTTTAGATCAAAAGTGTAGGTAACTTCTGCTCTTTTATCTAGAATTTTTGTAGTCTTATTTCCTTGAACATTTAAGATATGTTTTGTCGTGCAAGCAGCCTTAAGATCCGAATTTGTCGTTTTGTCTTCAACAAAAACGATGTCATCCTTTTCCCCAATGTTCTCTACTGAAAGTAATTTTGCATGTCCCGCAGCTACACGCGGATCATTTCTATTAACATAGTTCGAAACATCTCCATCTACTTTTGATACAATCCTTACTTCTCCGTTAAAATTTACCGGCTCAATTTTTACTTCGATTGCAAAAAGTTCTTTTACAGAGAACGATACTACCCTGCGAAACTGCAATTTTACTTCCTTTCCACTAGGAGTTCTGTAATGAATGAATCGTTCTGTATACCCTTGATCTAAGTGCAACACCCGCTTATATGAAAGTACTTCACCTTCAAATAGCGAGAATTGCTCTTTGTCTATAAAGATATCAATTGATTGAGCATCAATGTTATTCACTAGCTTTTGCTGTGTTTCTGGAAAAGCATAAAGCTTTTCACCATATGTAATCTCTGTTATATCATGAAAGGCATTCAAGTATGTTCCACGTATTGAAACGAACTCTTCCGAATACCCTTCCTCAAAATTCCCGCGGACACCAATGTAGCCATTTGCCAAAGAGAATAAGCTTTCTAGGTTTAATAGTTCCTGCTGTGATAGATCATTTCGTTCGATTTTCCACGTCACGCATTTTCAACTCCATTTCACCGATTAAAAATAAACAGGCTTAAAGCCAGTATGAACACCTCATCATGACTGGCTTTATCCCTGCACTTAGTTTTATCCTTTTACAGATCCACCTAATAAACCTCTTACAAAGAAACGTTGTAATAAGAAGAAAACAGTAAGCGGCATGATCATTGAAACAAAGGCTGCTGCTGTTAGTAAGTGCCAATCATCTCCACGTGACCCGACCATGTCTGCAATTCTCATTGAGAGCACCTGAACATCTGGCTGACTTCCTAAAAACACCAATGCAACTAAATAATCATTCCATACCCACAAGAACTGAAAGATTCCAATCGATGCTAAAGCAGGAACAGATAATGGAAGAATCAATTTTGTGAAGATCGTAAAATTACTCGCGCCATCTATAAAGGCTGACTCAAAAATATCCCGTGGCAACTGGCTAATATAGTTATAAAGAAAGTAGGTTGTTAACGGTAATCCAAATGTGGTATGTGCAAGCCATATTCCTAAATAACTACCATTTAAACCGATGTTTGTATAATCCTTCAATATAGGAATGAGCGCAACCTGCAATGGAACAACAAGCAACGCGATGACAACAACAAACATCGCTCTGCTGCCTCTAAATTTTAGCCATGCAAAGGAATAAGCAGCAAAGGTAGCTATTAACAGTGGGATAATGGTAGCTGGAATGGAAACCGTAAATGTATTAATAAATGACTGTGTTAAATTACTTCCTTTTTCTGTTTTTGTTCCACCACCGGGAAGGGTGATCACATACTGCTTACCACCAAGAACCGTTTGATAATTCTCTAACGTAAAATCTGCATTCATTGTCCATTGTTTCGTTTGAACATTAAGAAGTCTTTTTCGTTTGTTTTCCCAAATAAGCCTTTTACCATCTAAAACAACACCACTAGCTAGTTCATCATTTGTATAGGTTTTACCTTCTACCGCAATCGGCTCGCTCAAATCTGTATCGGGATCGAGTGTGAGTTGATCCTCTGTTACCCAGTCTCTATGAGGAAATACGGTCCACCATCCTGAATCTAATATATCGGCCGCTGGTCTAAAGGAGGAAATAAATAGTCCCGCTGTTGGAATCAGCCAAATCAGACAAATGACAGCTAACACTAGATTGACGAGCCACTTTGACCCTTTGTTTGATTTCACCCTAAAATCCCCCCTGCCTGCGAAATTGTTTTAGATTGATGATGATAACAGGAATGACTGTAATTAATAAAACAATCGCTAACGTTGAGCCATATCCAAAGTTTCTGTACATAAAGAATTGGCGGTAAAACTGTGTGGCAACTACATCTGTTTCATATTGACCACCTGTCATAACCATGATGATATCGAAGATCTTTAATGTAAAAACAATAATGGTTGTTGAAACAGTTAAGATCGTACCTGAAATGTATGGAATAATAATTTTGAAAAAGATTGTAACCTCTGTTGCTCCATCCACACGTGCAGCCTCAAGTAACTCATTTGGAATTCCCTTCAATGCTGCTGAAAATAGGACCATCGCAAAGCCGGTTTGCATCCAAATTAATATCACAATTAAAAACATATTGTTCCAGGGCTGATTCATACTTGTCCAAGCTTGAGGTTCTCCACCAATCGCAACAACAATTGCGTTTAACAAACCTATTTGTTGATCTCCAGGTTGGTAATAGTAAATGAACTTCCAAATAACCCCAGCAGCTACCATCGAAATAGCCATTGGCATGAAAATAATAGCCTTCGCAATTTTTTCATAGCTGCTTCTATCAGCTAAAACAGCAATCAATAGCCCTAACACGATACATAATGTTGCTCCAAATAGGACCCACAACAAATTATTACGCAAGGCTGTTAACAAAAGACGGTCCGTAAACACCGCTAAATAATTTGATAAGCCTACGAAACTGTCTGAATTTGGGCCAAAAAAACTTAAATATAATGTACGAAGAGTTGGTATAAACATCAGCCATCCTAACAAAAGAACAGCAGGCCCAACGAATACATACGGCTGTACAATACGCCTTTGTTTCACAGGGTATTGTTCAACTACCCAGTTAAGTGTGTAGTAAATGGTATAAACTCCGAATACTCCCCAAATGATAGCCAAGATTGCATAAAGCAGGGCTGGCATCTCTGTATCACGTAGAAAAAGAAATATACCGTAATGAATGAGTAAGTTCCCTGCAAATACAGCAATTGTTAATAAAACAAGCTTTGCGACTGAAGGTGATGTTTGTTTTTCCATATCACTCGGGTTACCTCCTTATGGTAAAAATCCTTACCTCATTTTCAATTGAAACTTTATTAATAATGAAGGACCAGACATTATGTCCAGTCCTTAGGATGCACAATTTATTTTGAACACTTGGCTTATTTCTATAAAACTTATGCTTGCCGATAGTGCTTAAAGCATTTGTAAAAAATACTTTATTTCGGCCAACCTGCATCTATTTCTTTAAGCGCTTGATCAAGTTCCACCGTACCACTAATGTAATCTGTCATACCTTTCCAGAAGCTTCCTGCGCCAACTGCTCCTGGCATTAAATCTGATCCATCAAAGCGAAGAGTATCTGCTTCTTGAATTAATTCTGCCATTCGACGCTCAACATCAGTTGTATACCATTCAGGATCAGCATCATTCATAGGTGCTACAACTCCACCTGATTGAATCCATGATTTAATTGACTCACCTGTTGTAAAGAATTCCATAACTGCGCGAACTTCATCACGATCATTAAACATCGCATAAATATCACCTGCAACAAGAACCGGCTTACCATATTGCTCATCAATAGGAGGTAAGTAGAACCAATCATAATCCTCACCAGCTACAGTACCTTCTGGGAAGAAGCTTGTGATAAAGCTTCCTTGTCTGTGTAACCATGTTTTAGGTGGCTCATCAAACATTGGCTTTGGAGCATCCCCAAAGTTTGTTGTCACAATTGACTTTCTTCCACCATAAACAAAATCATCATTTAACCAAATCTCAGACATTTTTTCAGCCGCGTTCTTAACCTCAGGAGAAGAGAATGGAAGCTCACCATTTACCCATTTATCATAGTTTTCAGGTGATGTTGTACGAAGCATAATATCTTCCATCCAATCAGTTGCTACCCAACCTGTTGCCGCTCCACTTTCAATCCCGATTGCCCAAGGATTATCGCCGTCTTTCACAATTTGCTCTGACAACGCGATCATTTCATCCCAAGTCTCAGGCACCTCATATCCTGCTGCTTCAAACTCAGCCTTTGGATACCATACTAAGCTTTTCACATTACTACGATTCCAAATTCCAGCCATAACCTCGCCATCTGGACCTTCCATTGTTGCCATATCCAGCCAGCTCTGATTGTATTTTTCTTTTAATTTTTCTTGATCCATAAATGTTGAAACATCAATTACATTACCTTGCTTAGCAAATGTAGATAATAGTCCAGGCTGAGGGAAGTCGGCAATATCTGGAGGATTCCCCCCTTCTACACGAATTGAGATTGTAGCTTCAAACTCTTTTGATCCTTCATATTGGATATCGATTCCTGTTTTTTCTTCAAATTCTTTTATACTATCTTCAAACTTTACTTGGTCAGCATCTGTAAAAGGACCAAACATCGTAACCTTAGTTCCATCAAATTCACCTGCATAAGCTCTTTCTAAATAAGTACCTTCACCTTCAGTTGCGGCGCCACCGCCACCGTTTTCTGCAGTATCTTCCGGTGCTTCTTCAGCTGTATTACAACCAGATAATATAGATGCAAAAACAACAAATACGCTGGTTAAAGTAAACAGCTTTTTCTTCATTGATGTTATCAATTGAATTGCCCCCTTCTCTGTGTTATTTCACATAGTAAGAATCTACTATATGTAAATTAATCCTATTGACATATGTAGTTTGCGAAAACTTCTTGCGATTATACAAAAAAATAGAACGTTTCTTAAAACACAATTTATATTAGTTAAAATCCTTTAAACAACTTTAAACAAACGTTTGATTAATTAATGAGTTATGTTTGAAGATCCCCTTGTTCTAATGAAAAAAGCCAATTTCATCATAGAAATTGGCTAACATTACTCCTCTTCCAGTTCTTGATTTTCTAAAGGAGTGACCCTTACTTTTTGAATGCGCTTATCATGCATTTCTTCGACTGCAAACAATATATTGTTATATTCGACTTGAGGCTTTTCATTTTCATCAGGTATATACCCAAGCTGACCTATGACAAACCCACTTAATGTGTCAAAATCTTCATTTGAAATTTCAATGTCAAGAAGATCTTCAACAACATAGAGGTTTGTCGTTCCTGGAATTAAGTAAACATTATCTTCAAGCTCAATAATTTCTTCATAGTCCAGTCCTATTTCATCATATTCATCAAAAATATTACCTACAATTTCCTCAATCACATCTTCTATTGTGACAACCCCATCTGTTCCACCATATTCATCAATTGCAATAGCCATATGAATATTATTCATTTGCATTTCTTTAAACAAATCATCGATTGGCTTAGATTCCAATATAAAGTATGGAGCACGTAGTAACTCTTTCATATTGAATGAATTTTCATCACAATTTTCAACAAATTGAATGAGATCCTTTGAATGTAGTATGCCAACAATACGATCAATGTTTTCTTCAAACACTGGAAATCGAGTGTACTTTTCTTCATTCACTAATCGAACCGTTTCTTTAAGTGTAAAATGAAGAGGGATCGCAACAATATTTGTTCGATGTGTCATAATTTCTGAGACAGATTTGTTATCAAATTCAAAGATATTGTTTATCATAATTTTTTCAGCTTCTTGAATGGTTCCTCTTTCCTTGCCAACATCAACCATCATTCGGATTTCCTCTTCCGTTACATTTTCATCATCCGCATCTGGATCGACACCAAATAGTCGGACAATGAAATTAGTTGAGGCAGTTAGCAACTTTACAAAAGGTGATGAGACCTTTGATAAAATGGTTAAAG
This sequence comes from Metabacillus sp. YM-086, assembly GCF_048059995.1. Taxonomy (NCBI): domain Bacteria; kingdom Bacillati; phylum Bacillota; class Bacilli; order Caryophanales; family Bacillaceae; genus Metabacillus; species Metabacillus sp. YM-086. The sequence goes on from NZ_JBLUOI010000049.1 coordinate 8,646, forward strand.
GGAAAACGGCGAACATGGAAATAGCTTCAGCCTTTTGAAGGGCAAGTCGTTTAGGAACCAGTTCACCTAAAACTAAAGTAAAGTATGATAATAAAAGCGTAATAACAATCACAGATATAGTTCCCAATAGTCTTTCTGACACTGGCACTCCCATATCATGTAATGCTTTTGCAAGTCTTCCTGCAAAGCTTTCCGCAGCAAAGGCACTTGCTAAAAATCCAGCGAGTGTTATTCCAATTTGAATCGTAGCTAAAAACCTGCTAGGTTCAGACAATAAGTTATCCAACATTATCGCTTTTTTATTACCACTCTCTGCCATTAGCTTTACTTTATTATCATTTAGTGAAATTAAGGCAATCTCACTAGCTGCAAAAAAGGCGTTCAAAATAATAAGAACTGCTAAAATGAATATCTCCAAAGAAATCAACCTCCGGGACGAAGATCTATAATTTTTAGCTTGTCCTAAAAAAATAAATGTTTGTAAGGAAGATATTGTTTGTAAACCTATCTTCACATAAGGAAGCCCCAATAAGCTATTGGGGCAAGGTTGTTATGCATACTTTTTATCTTCATCTTTTCTGAAGAAACTCTTCATTGCTTGGAAAACATCTGCTTTTTGTTTGAGGATATAATAGCGGAACTTCTCATCATTGACATTCTTATATGCGGACATTAGGGTTGAATGACGATTATACTGATTGACTTCTCCATAGCCAAAGATGTTGGAAACCTTCATAAGCTCTCCTACTAACTTAACGCATCTGGCATTGTCTGATGTTAAATTATCACCATCTGAAAAGTGGAAAGGATAGATATTATATCTTGCTGGTTGGTATTTTTCTTCGATAATCTCAAGAGCCTTACGGTATGCAGATGAACAAATTGTCCCTCCGCTTTCTCCTTTTGAGAAGAAATCTTCCTCTGAAACAACCTTTGCTTCGGTATGATGGGCAATAAATTCGATATCTACTTTCTCATACTTCGTTCTAAGAAATCTTGTCATCCAAAAGAAAAAGCTACGAGCCATATATTTTTCCCAAAGGCCCATTGAACCACTCGTATCCATCATCGCAATGACAACAGCTTTTGATTCAGGCTTTACAACTTCATTCCAAGTTTTAAACTTTAAATCTTCTGGATAAATTGGGTGAAACTTTGATTTTCCCGCCATGGCATTTCGTTTATATGCCGATAACATTGTTCTTTTCTTATCAACATTTCCCATTAAGCCTGTTCTTCTTATATCATTAAACTCAATGTTTTCAATTACAATATCATCACGTTCTTTTTGTTTTAAATTCGGAAGCTCTAATTCTTTAAATAATGCTGCTTCTAACTCTAAAATAGATACTTCAGCCTCATAATAATCTTCTCCTGCTTGATCTCCGGCTCCCTGACCCTTGCCGGGACCCTTAGCATCTGCTTGTGATCCATCTCTTGCTACGACATCACCGACCTGACTCTCTCCATCGCCTTGGCCAACATGCTTATTCTTATCATAGTTATAACGAATTTTGTATTCGTCCAGTGAACGAATTGGAATCTTTACTACATCTTTCCCATTGGACATTACAATGCTTTCTTCTGTGATAAGATCTGGAAGATTGTTGCGAATAGCTTCCTGTACTTTCTCTTGGTGGCGTGTTTGATCATCATGGCCTTTGCGATGGAGGGTCCAATCTTCTTGAGAAATAACGAAATTCTGATCTTGATTAGACATTTTTACAGTTCCCCCTCCGATAATTTTTTAGTTTCTTTCATCATCTGTCATACATTCATTAAAAATTTCAAAATTAGTTGTAAAAAAAGTGTCACACATTTTTAATCCTCAGCATACATTAACGTGGATGAATACTTTCGTTTTTCAAATCCGTTTTGAATTCTGTGGATTACTCTATCCTATGCGAAAGAATTGATTTATTGACAAATAATTTAGAAAATTACCATGTAATCATTAAAAATAAGACAAGTTCCCATTTCAATTTTTACTTTGTGTTTTCCATTCAAAAAAGACACCCTAAGTTGGATGCCCTCTAATTCTTAGTATTCTTTTTAACATATTGTATGGGATCTGGACTTTTCCCCTCTTGCTTGACCTCTTTATTCGTTTTCATATTCTCCATATCCTTTGATTGCTTCTTCAAATCATCCATGTTTCGAATCATTGTGTTAACCGTTTTTTTCAATGGATTCACCTCTTTTGGTATAGAGTATTATTACCCGTCCATCTTTAGAGTGAAACCACATAAGTTTAATACCTAATAAAAAAAGCTGACAAGATAGATGTCAGCCAGCCGTAAGCATTTCAGATTTATCTGTTTAATAAGCTTCCTACATAACGCAATAATTCATTCGCAGAAGTTGAGTTATAGCCATGTTCATCAATAAGACGTGCCACCACTTCATTAATTTTCTTAAGCTGCTGCTCATCAGGTGTTTTGGATGAAGTCGTAATTTTCACCACATCTTTTAAGTCAGCAAAAAGTTTCTTTTGAATCGCTTCACGTAAACGTTCGTGAGAATTATAATCAAAACGCTTTCCTTTACGTGCATAAGCTGAAATGCGGATAAGAATCTCTTCACGGAAGGCTTTTTTCGCGTTTTCTGAAATACCAATCTGCTCTTCAATTGAGCGCATTAGTTTTTCGTCAGGGTTCATTTCTTCACCTGTCAATGGATCACGAAGCTTGTTTTTATTACAGTATGCCTCCACATTGTCTAAATAGTTATCCATAAGAGTTTTAGCTGATTCCTCATAAGAATAAACAAATGCTTTTTGAACTTCTTTTTTCGCCATGTCGTCATATAGCTGGCGAGCAACAGAGATGAAGTTTAAATATTTTTCACGATCTTCGTTTGAAATAGAAGCGTGTTGATCAAGACCTTCTTTTAACGCTCTTAATACATCTAAAGCATTAATGGATGGCACTTCTTTACGAATAATCGTAGATGAAATTCTATTGATCACATAACGCGGGTCAATACCGGACATGCCCTCATCGTTATATTCCTTTCTTAGCTCATTTACATCAACAGAGTTAAAACCTTCAACACTTTCTCCATCATATAATCTCATCTTTTTAACCAGATCAATATCTCCGCGTTTCGGTTCTTTTAGGCGAGTTAAAATGGTAAACATAGCCGCAACCTTTAATGTATGTGGGGCAATATGAACATCAGATACATCACTTTCAGAGATCATTTTCTCATAAATTCTCTCTTCTTCTGTAACCTTTAGGTTATACGGAACAGGCATAACAATAATACGTGAGTGAAGGGCTTCATTCTTTTTGTTAGAAATAAAGGAACGGTATTCTGTTTCGTTTGTGTGGGCAACAATCAACTCATCTGCAGAAATTAGCGCAAAACGACCAGCCTTAAAATTTCCTTCTTGTGTTAATGATAGCAAATGCCATAAAAATTTCTCATCACATTTTAGCATCTCTTGGAACTCCATCATACCACGGTTTGCTTTGTTCAATTCTCCATCAAAGCGGTAGGCACGTGGATCTGATTCAGAACCATATTCAGCAATTGTAGAGAAGTCAATGCTACCTGTTAGATCTGCAATATCCTGTGATTTTGGATCGGATGGACTAAATGTACCAATACCAGTACGTTTATCTTCAGATAAGAAGACACGTTCAACTCGTACGTCCTCAATACGACCACCATACTCTTGCTCTAGTCTCATCACATTTAATGGAGATAAGTTCCCTTCAATACGAATTCCATATTCATCATAAAAATCATCTCTTAAATGGTGTGGAATCAGGTGAAGAGGGTCCTCATGCATCGGACAGCCTTTAATCGCGTAAACTGCACCACGATCTGTTAAAGAATAGGCTTCTAACCCTCTTTTCAGCATCGTTACAAGAGTTGATTTACCTCCACTAACAGGTCCCATTAATAATAATATCCGTTTTCTAACATCTAAGCGCTTAGCAGCAGGATGGAAATACTCCTCAACAAGACGTTCAAGCGCGTCTTCTAATCCATATAGTTGGTGATCAAAAAACTTATACGTTCTTTTTCCATCAACTTCTTCAATCCCAGCATCTTTAATCATATTGTAAACCCTGGAATGTGCTGATTGGGCAACCCATGGTTTCTCTTTGACAATCTCCAAATATTCTACGAAGGTTCCTTCCCACTTTAAGCGCTGCTCATCTTCCCTGTACTTTTCAATCTTTTTTAAGATATCCATAAGGACCTCCTTCATCATTGGTCGTACTTATTTCTAACTCGTGCAGTTTAATACACTTTATGCGAGGATGTCCTTTAACATTCGTTCTTGTTAAGAAAAAGCTAGAATCTTTTTCTTTGTTCCTGATTCACATCACTTCTTAATTGAGTTATAATAATACTAGCTATAAGAGGGAAACTATACATAGATCCTTCATTCTCTGTTGATTAAGTAGAGGAGGTAAAACGATGGGTTTTATTTTAATTCTCGGTGTTAGCTTAGCATTCTTAACAGCTATTTTTACAGCTGGATATGAAGGCAAGCCAGGCGTTAAAAAGTAAGTTGGATAAAAAAGAGGGTGACCCAAATGATATAGACCTTTTGATAAGATCTATACCGTTTGAGTCACCCTTTTTATTTGTGTTTAGCTCCTGCGCTTAGCCTTTAGTTATGAAAGTCCAGCATTAGACCAGGATAGTTCTGCTGTCTTAATGCTTCATAAATAAGAATAGCTGCAGTGTTAGATAAATTTAATGAACGCACATGCTCTGTCATTGGAAGACGTAAGCATTTATCCATATTGGATTGAATTAAATCCTTTGGCAAGCCCGTTGTTTCACGACCAAAAACAAAGAAATAATCTTTATTAAGATCGCTGTAATCAAACGTAGTATGCGGCTGTTGGCCAAATTTAGTTAAAAAGAAAAATTCTCCTGATTTATATTTTTCAAATAATTCATCAAGAGAGTCATGATAGACAACATTTACAAACTCCCAATAATCCAGACCCGCTCTTTTCAGCATTTTATCATCTGTCGAAAATCCTAATGGACGAATTAAATGTAGAGTTGTGTTAGTCGCTGCACATGAACGTGCAATATTCCCTGTATTTGCAGGAATCTCTGGTTGATAAAGTACAACATGTAAAGCCAATTTTTTCACCTCGTCTGTTTCTATGAAAAATACTAACATTTATTTCAATAGCCATTATACCATTGTTACTTTGAACTGGTATCATCAAGTATTCGAAAAAAAGCATACTTTATATTTGGTGTGTAGGCAGTCGAGTCTTCGTATGCCCAATAGCGCATACGGCTATTATAAGTTTGTGCATTTACTAATGGCATATTCTCATCGTCTTTTGCTACGACAAACGTTGTATGATCAAAGCGGCCATCTCCTTGAAAATCATAGCAAATAACATCCCCAGGCATTAATTTATCCGGTGATTCTACTCGCTCGGCTCTTAAACCAGTTTGGGATTGAGCTAAGAAATTCTTCATTGCATTTGCAACAGACCAGCTGTAACTCCAGTTATTATTTTGCATCCACCATCCTGAAGAACGGTTAGGATATCCTCTCATCTGGGCCCCACCTGCATGCAAGCATTGTGAAATAAAGTTTGTGCAATTCACATCAAAGTTTTTATATTTAGGATTCGTACTATTCCACCAACGCTCAGCATATTGAACAGCCGCCATTCGGTCGTAACGATACGAAGAATCTTTATTCCTTTCATCATCATCCATGATTTGAATACTGGATCTGTCATTGTCTCCTTCGTGATTCAATAATAGATCTTCAACAATTTCATCTTTATAAATACTAGCCTTTCTGTTTTCAATTCTTTCTTCAAGATAAAAAAAGTCATTTTGCTTATTAAGCCACTTCGAATGACATGTATACCTTGCCTCCTTCAGGTCTTTTGTTCTTGTGTCAATATTCGTAATATTTATTTTTGTACTACCTTTAACGATTTCTGTATTTCGTTTTCCAGAAAATTCAAGTTTCCGTTGTATTGCCTGTAGTTCAGCATCATTTCTTTCGTTTTTTATATATTTAGCATTGATCAGCATTTGAAGTTTCGCTTCATTTAACTCAGAAATTAGCTGCTTCACGATCATCACCACCATAACGTATTTATTAAAACGTATGTAGAAGGTGTTGAGATTTAGTCATGTTATTTCGCTTTTATCTATGATTTTATGTAAAGTCAATTAGATTCGTTTCATTGACTATGATCCCTTTCAATAAAACATATCGAGGATCCAAACATAAAAAGGCGGAGAATAGAACGCCGCCTTTTAACATCCTTTTATTTTTCTGTAAGAAGAAAGGACAAACCTTTAGTGATTTCTTCTTTAACTTGTGAATCTTTTTCTTTTTCATATGCTTTTTGTAGCTCGTGTGCTGCTGAAGCTTCCCCTATTTTTCCTATCGCCCATGCTGCAGTACCTCTAATCACAGGTCTTGGGTCTTCGTGCATCACTTTTATTAAATCATCTAACGCAGTTGTATCTTTAAAATGCGCAAGTGCCAGGATCGCATTTCTTTGAAGAGGCTTTTTGCCTCTCCATGAACCAGATATATGTCCAAATTTTTCTTTGAAATCACGATTACTTATTGTTAATAACGGTTTTAATTTTGGCTTTGCAATTTCAGGATCCGGCTCCATTTCTGGATGAAAGTGAAAATCTTTTCCTTTATTAACAGGACAAACTGTTTGACAAGTATCACAACCATAGATGCGATTTCCAATTTTCGTACGGTATTCTTCAGGCAGAAAACCTTTTGTTTGTGTTAAAAAAGCAATACATTTTGATGAATCAAGCTGACCACCTTGTACTAAAGCACCTGTTGGACAAACATCGAGGCATTTTGTACATGAGCCACATTGATCTTCCATTGGAGTATCTGGCGGAAAAGGAAAGTTTGTAATCATTTCACCTAAATAAACATAAGAGCCAAATTCAGGCGTGATAATTGAGCAGTTTTTTCCACTCCATCCAATACCTGCCCGTTCCGCAACTGCACGATCGGAAAGCTCACCTGTATCAACCATCGATTTCACTTGAATATCAGGTACTTTTTCTTTTAAAAACACTTCTAATTTATTTAACCTGTCACGCAACACATCATGGTAATCCTGCCCCCAAGAGGCACGACAAAATATACCACGTCTTTCTTCTTTTGTACTTTTTGGAGCGTTTTTCATTTTTGAAGGATAAGCAAGAGCAATGGATATGATTGAACTTGCCTTAGGTAAAAGTTTAATAGGTGCAACACGTTTCTCAATATCTGACTCCTCAAAGCCTGATTGATAGCCAAGCTCCTGTTGTGTAATCAACCTTTGCTTTAGCTCTTCAAACATATTCGCGCTTGTAAATCCAATTTTATCGATGCCTATTGTTTTACTATATTCAATAACTTCCCTTTTAAATTCTTCAATATTCATTGCTCTTCCCTCCTTTAAAGGTCACATATTCTAAGTTTTTTCTTCTACTATGGTAAAATAACACCACATTCAATGTTTGTGGAGGTATGAATTAATGGAAATGACCGTTCAAGATCAACTCAACCAACTTAACAAAGACTTTAAAATTGGCATTGTGGAATATCGGGGTATTCACGTTGGAGATTCTCCTCAAATGCTCAAAGGAAGATTACAGCTATTCCAAGAATCTCTTTATTTTGATTATGTTGATAAGAAAGTAACGGATATCCCAGCCATCCTAGAATGGCGACAACTATTTAAAGCAATAGGAACAGACCCTAACCGATACCGCCCTTCAAGTGAAGCATTATATCGACGGGTTCAGAAACAGCAATATCTTCAACCGTTCAACTCTGCAGTAGACTTAAATAACTTTTTATCTCTTCAATACCAAATTCCCCTAGGGATTTATGATAAAGATAAGCTTATTGGGGATGTTAAAATCAAGATAGGTAGTGAAGAGGATACCTATCTTGCCATCAATGAACGTGAAGTTTCTTTTCATAACAAATTAGTTTCAGAGGATCATCAGGGTCCATTTGGAAGTCCTTATGTGGATTCAAAAAGAACCACTGTAACATCTAACACAACAGAAGCTTTACATATTGTTTATTTAAACCCTTCTCTTTCTGAAGAGAGGTCTTTAGAACTATTACAAGCATTATCTAGTATGTTTACACAAATACATGGCGGAGACGCAACATATAAGATCATCAAGTAACTCGAAGGATTTATCCCTTCGAGTTACTTCATTATTTGATAGCAAAATCAATGACATAATAAAAAACGCAATGCATCGTTTATCTAAGAAACGAGACACTGCGTTGTAACCAATTATTATGTATGGAGCGGGTGAAGGGAATCGAACCCTCATCATCAGCTTGGAAGGCTGAGGTTTTACCACTAAACTACACCCGCGAATAGGTACATTATATCAAGTATATTTATGTGATGCAATACCTTTTTGAAAATATTGTCGAAGCATGTCGAACATTCTTCATAATTTACTTTAACATTATATAATCTTTCAATATGATAATCAAGGCTTTTTATATTTTTTTCAGATGTTTCAGTAAATCTTACGTGTGTGCCGCAATAAACCTTTCATAAGACCGTACATCCATACTTCACTTCATTAGACGGTCGCCCATTCTTGCTAAACATATTCCCAAGTGGCTAGGTAAACACATATAGTACAGAGAAACTGAAATAACATTTGGGAAGGATGAAATGAAATGAGACATAGAGATGCAAGATTATCAGATGGACGCTTTGGTTATCCAGGTGGATTTGGTGGTTTCACAGGCGGATATGGTGCAGGTCCTGGTTACGGCGGTTATCCTGGTGCTGGATATGGTGGTTATGGCGCAGGATATGGTGGTTATGGCGCAGGATATGGTGGTTATGGCGCAGGATATGGTGGTTATGGCACTGGATTCGGCGGTTACCCTGGCGCTGGATACGGATACGGTGCAGGATATGGTCCTGGATTCGGAGGATATGGCGCTGGTGGTGTAGGACCACTTACTACTGGACTTCTAGGTCTTGGTGCAGGGCTTCTAGGTGGAGCTGTACTAGATGACGGTCCTTTCGGCAGAGGATATTATCATTACTGAAATAGATAGTAAAGGGGCAACTAAGATGTTGCCCTTTTTTCAATCCATCTATCACAAAAACCGAACGATACTAACAACTAACGCTCCGATACTTACTCCGGTACCAAGAATCCACTTAATTAATGATAAATGACTTTTGTTGAGTTGACGTTCAATTTCTTCTTGTGTCGCAATATTTTTTTCAGCTAATAGACCATCAACAACAGCTCTTACATCATTCTCATCCAAAGAATTCGAATGAAATTCTTCTATATGCTCTATTTGTTGTTCTAGCTCATGAATTTTCATCTCAAGTTCATGCACCTTCTCCTCAACTTCTCCCATTTGTATGACCACCTTTAGAAAGTTTCTTATTATTCTATTCAGCAAACAATCAATTCGAATGGGTGTTGGTGCAATTGTTTAATGCATGACATGGTATTCGGTATGGGCAATAGCTAGCAATTGAAAAAAAGAATAGGATATACTAACCTTATAATGATTGCAAATGTGTCTTACAAGGAGCAAAAAAATGGTAGATGAGCTTAAGCATGACCTCGAAATTGAAAAATTAAAAAACGAAAATGCTTTACTAAAAGAACTCCTAAGTGAACTTCCTTTTTCGTTTACATATGTAAATAAACAACATAGCAAGTTAGTTGCTAAAGAAGGTAACTCCAAACAAATACTTATTCAAAAAGCAAACACTAATTCACATACCCGTGATGAATTTATTATTTCAACCACTTACGATCAGTTTGCAGAAACTGAACTCTTCCTTTCCTCTATCTTTGATTTTGTTCCGCACCATATTGTTTTTGTTGATGGTGATGGACTCATAACGTTATGTAATCTCCAAACTGCTAAAGATCTAGGTGTAGACCGGGATAAAATAATTGGTAAACATATAAGAGAGCTCTTACAACTTCCAGACGATCAAATCGAACTACTTGAAACGATACGAACAGGTATTGAAATGAAAGATAAAGAAGTACTAGATGTAAATTACGGGCTTATTAATACTCGTATTTTATGGAATACAGATGGATCGATTAAACGAGTATTAGGTACTTTTTATTTTCTTAACGTCATAAAAGAAGCTGAGAAGCAAGCGCTCGCCGGAAGAATTGCTGCTGGCATCGCACATGAAATTAGAAATCCTCTTACAACAGTCAGAGGGTATTTACAATTACTAAAAGATAAAACCAACACTGAAGTGTCACAACTTTTCACTGATATTCTCATTCCTGAGATAGATCGAGCAAATAAAATTATTAGTGACTTTTTGAGTATTGCAAAGCCTTCATCTAGCTCTAGACAAATGATCAACCTGCATAAGTTTCTCAAAGAATATTTGGGGAAATTTCTAGAAAGTGAGGCATTACTATATAACACAAAGCTGGAATATATCCTTGATTCATCAACAACAAAAGCAATGATAAAAGGAGATCAGGAGGAATTGCTACAGGTGTTTATGAACTTATTCATAAATGCTATCCAAGCTAGATCTGATCAACCTTTGGTTATAACAATTGAGACAATTGTTGTTGATCATCATCTTGAGATTTTGTTTCGTGATAATGGGAAAGGTATTCCACCTTCTCTTTTACCTCATATATTTGATCCATTTTTCTCAACAAAAGATGATGGTACTGGATTAGGCCTATCTGTTTCAAAGAAAATCATTGAAAATCACGGTGGGCTAATGAAGGTAACAAGTGACAAAGCAGGAACAACATTTATCATCAGTTTTCCTTTTTCATTGGCAACATAACAGCGAGAAATCGCTGTTTTTTTATTAGTAATTCTTTCATTAACTATTTATTCTTGACTTAAGCTTGTCTCTACTCTAAAATTCACCATGAACTCATTAGTTTTCTATGTAAACCACTTAGTTTTCTTCAAAAGGATGTGAGTAGATATTGGACGAAAAGAGGAAGCTATTAATCGATGCTGCAACTAAAATTTTTTCTAAAAAAGGATATTTCTCAACATCAGTTCAAGAAATTGCGGAACAATGCTCAATGTCAAAAGCTTCTTTATATAAAGTGTTCTCATCTAAAGAAGAATTATTTATAGAGGTGTTTGAGTATCACCAAAATATGATGTTTCAAAAAGCATTTCGTTATTCCACTGATGAATCATTATCACCAAGAGAACTTTTACTCAAGCAATTAAGTACACAAATTGAAGACTTTATTGAGCGAAAAGATTTTATCCTCATGCAGTTAAAGGATGTGCCGCTTTCTGAAAACAGTGACTTTAGATTATTAATGCAAAGGATGAGATTCAGAATTACACAGTGGCAAAAGGAGTGCCTTCTGCAGGCATATGGAAATCATATTAATCTATATTGCTGGGACCTAACCATAACTCTACAAGGATTAATAAAGGAATTCCTCTCCATCCTTGCTAATAAAAATGAAAAAGTTAATGTTCAAGCTATATCAACCTATATAGTTGATCGTTTAGATTCAATAGTAAATGATTTGTTAACCACTAGACCAAATCCACTTTTAACAGAGGAAAGAATTTTACACTTTTTAAACCTTACTAATAGTTCTTCTATCTCTAAAACGGATGAAATTGACAATCAATTTTTAATTATCGAAGATTACATAAGTAGCTATCACAATGAAGAAACAAAAAATAATCTTACTTCATCTCTTAATCTGTTAAAAGATGAAGTAAAGGCCCAAAAGCCTCGAAGTTTTTTAATTGATGTTCTTTTACATTACTTTGAAAAGGAAGAAGGGCTAACACAAATCACAACAAAGCTTCGCTCTCTTATCACTGAGTTGTATACAGGAGGTAACGAATGGAACACTTAGATAACAGACAAAAAGTTATGATTATGATTGCCATTATGTCAGCCATGTTTTTTGCTGCAGTTAACATGACAATCGTAGGTACTGCTTTACCAAAAATCGTCTCTCAAATAGGTGGAATGGAATACTTTGACTGGGTATTTACCGTTTATATGTTAACATCCACAATTACTGCTATGTTAGTTGGTAAATTGTCTGATATATACGGTAGAAAAATATTTATCCTAATTGGTATCACCATCTTTATGATTGGTGCCTTTTTATGTGGAACCGCAGATGATATTCTTCAATTAATCCTATACCGAGGGCTTCAAGGCTTTGGTGGTGGGATGATTATGTCTTGTGCGTTCACAACTGTTGGAGATTTGTTTGCCCCTCGTGAACGCGGGAGATGGCAAGGACTTCTTGGTGGTGTATTCGGACTTTCAAGTTTATTCGGTCCAACACTTGGTGGATATATTGTTGATAATTTTGACTGGCACTGGATTTTCTGGGTATTCCTTCCGATCGGATTTTTTGCCTTTGCTTTAATATTTAAATTATATCCATCTCAAAAGGCAAAAGAGAGAGAATCAATTGACTTTCTTGGTTCGATTACATTAACAATTACAATCGTTTCATTATTATTAGGGTTTACATGGGCAGGAGATAAGTATGAATGGGCTTCATTTGAAATTATTGGCTTATTTTCACTTACAATCATATCTTTAATTGCCTTTATCATGATTGAACTAAAAGTGAAAAGCCCTGTTCTTCCTCTTTACTTGTTTAAAAATAGTGTTTTCTCTGTATCTAATATAGCGGGAATGCTCATGGGAATGGGAATGTTCGGTACAATTATGTATGTTCCGTTTTACGTTCAAGGGGTTCAAGGGGAATCAGCGACAGTCTCCGGATTAGTTGAAATGGTCATGACCATTTCAATGGTTACCTCGAGTATTATTGTAGGTAACTTAATTACGAAGACAGGGAAATATAAAATTTTTGCCCTTCTTGGATTAATAATTATGGCAGTAGGACTTGTGTTAAATTCTACACTGGAAGTTGAATCAACTCTCACACGATTAATTCTTCAATTAATTGTTGTAGGAATTGGACTTGGCGTCAATATGCCTGTGTTTAATATCACTGTACAAAATGCTGTGAGTCATAAGTACCTTGGTGTTGCAACATCAGCGATGCAAACATTTAGACAAATAGGAGGTACAATTGGGGTTGCTTTATTAGGATCTGTTATGGGAAACAAAATGACAGATGAGTTAGCAAGCACTCAAGGAGAAAATATTCCTGCGCCACCTCCAGAAATGGCTGAAAACATGGCACAACTACAAAATCCACAAGTATTAATGGATACAGAACAATTAGAAGCCATTCGCTCAGAATTACCTGTAGAAATGACTCCTTTCTTTGATCAGTTTATCCAGCTATTAAAAGAAGCTTTAAATACTTCTTTAACAACTGTATTTATCGTATCTGCTGGTATTGTTTCACTCGCCTTCATTGTCACTCTTTTCCTTAAAGAGATTCCATTGAGAACAACAAATAACGATGATGAAGAAACAGAAGATCAAAACAAAGAATTTGTGGCTAATCATTAATGCAAATTGAGGTACGGCCTAATCCTTATAGATAAATAAGAGGATGAGCTTAATTGCTCATCCTCTTTCTTAATTAATTCAGGATTTTTTAATGCCAAGTTCATGTAAGGCCTGCATCATTGTAGCCTTTGTCTTAATATCTCCAAAATGAATTCCTAGCTTTACAACAGTTTGAGCAATTTCCGGGCGAATTCCTGTTATGATCACTTCTACACCTGTTAATTGTAATGCTTTTACAACTTGAAATAATTGATTGGCCACCATTGTATCAATAATTGGAACACCAGACACATCTAAAATTAGATTGGATACACCTAATCTTGCAGATTCATGTAATGAGATATCCATAATTAATTTTGCACGATGTGTATCTACTGCCCCAACTATAGGAAGCACTACAATACCTTTTACAATAGGAACTACAGGTACAGAGAGTTCCTCAAGTGCTGTATAAGCTACATCCATTAACTTCTGATTATGCTTTTCAAATTCCTCACCAATAATTCCGCAGACTAAATCTAATAACGGATCAATAATTTTAGAAACATCAAGCATCGTAATAGGAGCGAATTCCCTTTTATTTAACTCTTTAGTAAAAGCATCCCAGATAACAGTTCGATATAAATAGATCCCTCTTAATGTGCTGCTTAAAGAAATATTATCCCTTATCGCAATTTGTGCAGCCTCTCTTCCCCAACAGATCACCTTTTCTCTTATCTCATCAAGGTTACCATAAAGAGCCTCACCAAAATAACGAATGAGAGTGGCTCTATACTTGATACGTTCTGCTATTGGCATCTTCGACAATTCAATCTGCTTCATAAGAACGGTATCCTTTTGAAAAACTACTTTTTTTGCAAGTTCTAAGTCATTCTCAACAATTTTTTGCCCTATGTACTTTAATTCTTCCTTCATGACTTTAGATCTCCTTAAAACTTAGTTTTTTCGAACATATCTATAATGAATGTCATACTTTTAAATACAGAGTATATGATTAAATCCCTTACAAAAGAAGAGAAAAAAATAAAGCTTCATTCCCAACCAAGAAGCTTTATTTTCGTTATTAGCTGTTGTTTGTTTATAAGAGTCGTTTAATGCGTATCACTCTGTAGTTTGTTCATCCTCATGCTCAGCCTCTAATGCTGATTCGATTTCTACCTGTAATTCTGCTTCACTTTTTACTTCCTGCTGCTCTTCTTCCACTTCGCTAAATACCTGTGACCAATCATTTTCTGGATCAAACATACCTTCTTCAAGTTCATAATCATTTAATTCACTATTTAACTCATATAAAATCCTATAAACATGGTATATATTTTTCTGACTTTCAGATTGACTATATGCCTGATTTATTCGAATTAATACTTGCAGCAAATCTTGAGCAACAGAATTACTGGAATCTAATTGTTCAGGTAATAGTTCATCAATTTCTGAAACTCGTTCTTGTAGTTCATTCTTAACACTCTCTGTGACCCAATCTTCCGGATACTGATCTTGAGGGCCATTTTGTCTGGACTGAACAAAAAACTGACCATTAACAATGGATTGAAAATAAGAAAATTGTTTTTCAACTAATTCTCCAGCCTTTTGATCAAATTCACTATTTTCTTCAGTTTCTTCTGTATCAGTT
Organism: Metabacillus sp. YM-086; assembly: GCF_048059995.1. Lineage (NCBI taxonomy): Bacteria > Bacillati > Bacillota > Bacilli > Caryophanales > Bacillaceae > Metabacillus > Metabacillus sp. YM-086. The sequence continues at coordinate 23,757 of NZ_JBLUOI010000049.1, forward strand.
GATTTTTCATCCTTAACTGAACTGCTTGAAAAAGAACCATTGACACGATCATTTCTATTAGATTCAATATAATTTAAAAGGAAAATACTTATTCCAATAATGAAAATACCAATTAAAATATATAACCTTTTCTTATTCAATTTAAACTTCCTTTCTATGACTCTTCGTATATCGTAATATATTTATAGGGAAAATAATACATAATTTTATAGCAGTCTAATATTTTCCAATTATACAATAAACCTATATGTATAATACATCATGTCCATAATAGTTCTCCATAGCTTTTAAATGACCTTCCCCAAGATTGTAGATTTCCTTTAACTTCATGAAAAAAGGCCCCAACATTTCTGCTGAAGCCTTAACGATATCTTTAAATACCTTTTTTTTTCGGCAAAAAGGCCAACTCCTATTCGAGTTAGCCCCACTATTACCCTTTTACTGAACCTGCTGCAATTCCTTCAACAATTCGATCACTTAATATGAAATAAGCAATTAATACTGGGATAATACTAATCATTAATGTTGCACCAATTGCTCCCCAATCTGTTAAATATTGCCCAACAAAGTTGTTTACCCCAACTGTAATGGTTTTCCATTTATCAGAGCTTAAGAAGGTATTTACGAATACAAATTCGTTCCAGTTGTAAATCATGTTAATAATGATAGTTGTTGAAAGAACAGGCACCGTCATTGGGAGTGTGATTTGGAAGAAGATTCTATGAATAGAGCATCCATCCATAACAGCTGCTTCTTCAATCTCCCTTGGAATTGATCTATAAAAACCTGTTAAGATCATGATTGTAATTGGTAAATTAAACGCTACATACGACAAAATAATTGCAATTGGATTATCAATTAGATTAACTGATTTAAAGATATTAAATAATGGAATTAATGTTGAATGTAGCGGAATCATATATCCTGCCATAAACAAACCAAGCACTAATCCACTTAGTTTCCAATACATTCTTGTAATAGCAAATGTTACAAAGCTAGCAAGAATAACAGTGATAATAACGGCTAATATTGTGTATAGTACACTATTAAAAAAGTAGACATCGATATTACCTGTTGTCCAAGCCTTAACATAGTTTCCCCATTGTGGATCTTGTGGTAGTGCAAATGGGGACATGCCAAATACCTCTTGATTAGTTTTTAGTGAAAACATAAATAACCAGACTAACGGATACACTTGGACTATTGCAATGATCCCTAGAATTAAGTAAAGAACTCCATATCCAATTCTTCTTCCAAGTGATTTATTTGTTTTATAATTAGCAGATAGGGTCGTATTTTTTTGTGTTTCATTTAAAACATTTGACATTGTTGTTACTCCCCTTTCCTAGTATATATCTTCTTTTGAAGAAAGTAATTTTTGAATCAACCATGTCATCACAAGACAGATAATTAATAATCCAAATCCAATTGCACTTCCGTAGCCAAAGTTATATTTACTAAATGCTTCCTTATACATATAGGATGCCATAACCTCACTGGCACCGTTTGGTCCACCGCCAGTTAAAACAAAGATTAAATCAAAGTATTTTAAAGAACCAACGATTGCTAAAATGACCATTACCTTAATAACACCTGAAATTAAAGGCACCTTGATTTTATAAGCAATTTGAATTGGTGTAGCTCCATCAATTTTAGCCGCTTCTATAAGTTCTTCTGGTACGTTTTTCAATGCTGCATAGAAGATAATGATATAAAACCCAGCATATTGCCAAACTATTGGAATAAAGAGTGCATATAAAACAATGTTCGCATCCGCTAACCAAACTGGTGGATTATCAACACCTAGCATGACTAATAATCTGTTAATCATTCCATTTGTTGGATCAAACATTTTTGCCCATAATTGACCAATTGCAACAGAAGATAATAACATTGGAATAAGGTAGATCTTTCTTAAAAAGTTAGCTCCTTTAATTTTACTTGCTAAAATAAGCGATAAAATTAAATACCCAACAAGACTAATAGTCGAGAAGATTCCTAGTAAAATAGAATGCCATGTACTTTGCCAGAACATTTTATCTTTTACTAATTCAATATAGTTTTCTAAACCAATAAAAGTCATATCACCTATGCCGTTCCAGTCCATAAGACCATAATAGCCAGTTAAAACAATTGGGATATAAATTAATAGAAGAATAAGCAGCAAAGCAGGAAGTACATAAAGGCTGATTACTAGTTTGTTCGACATTACATTTTTCATTTCTTATACTCCCTTCTTAATCAAATGTAGACTAAGTATTTTCAATAGGTTCGAGGGTTTTTAAAGATACTTTCAAAACAGTAGAGGGCAATTCACATGCCCTCTACTTCAATTCAATGATTCGTATTATTTTTGCTCTTTTGCAAGCTCATCTGCATGTTGTTTAACAAATTCTTCCGGAGTTACTTGTTTTCCAAATAGAGCAGTTACTAAATCATGGTGTAGTTCAGAAACAGCTGGGCTTGATTGAGTATCAAAATAAGTTGTAACATTTGATGCTTCACTTAAATCTTTTAAGATGTCAATATACATTGGAGCAAGATCTAAACTAGATGTATCAACTTTTGTTGCAGGAATAACACCAGCATCTGTTACAGCTTTTTCTCCCCATTTTTCAACTAAGAATGCAGTGAAATCTTTAGCTTCTTCTTGAACCTTTGAATCTTTCGCTACGAATAATCCAACACCAGGACCACCTACATAGCTATTAATCTCAGTTCCTTTACCGCCTTCATAAGTTGGGAACTTGAAGTAACCGATTTTATCTTTAAACTCTTGTGTGACATCTGGACTAGTTGTATAGTTTGGTAATTCCCAAGTAGCTGTTAAGAACATTGCTGCTTGTTCGTTCATGAAATAACCTTTTGCATCATCATTTGATAACGCACTAGCACCTTTTACGAATCCACCCATATCTACAAGATTTTGAATTTCTTCTGCTGCTTTTACAATTGAAGGATCATCAAATTTCGCTTTTCCATCAATAACATCAGTTAAGATTGTAGAACCACCAATGCGGTCTGCCATGTACATAAACCAGAATGATGCTGGCCAACCATCTTTTGCACCTACAGTAGCAGGAGTAACTCCATTATCAGCTAATGTTTTTACAACATTCTTGTATTCTTCGAAAGTTTTTGGAACTTCTAGGTTGTACTTTTCAAAGATTTCCTTGTTATAGAAAACATATGAAATATTTAATTCTAAAGGAAGACCATAAGTTTTTCCGTCAACTGCGTATGATTCCTTTACACCTGGGATAAAAGCATCTTTAAGATTGCTGCTTTCAACGATATCGTCTAGTGGAGCTAACATATCACCTTCAACATAAGGTTGAATGAATCCATCAGACCAAGTCATACCGATATCTGGTAACTCATTTGATGAAGCAAGAACTTTAAGCTTTTCTCTGTATTGATCAGGGTTTAAAATTTCTGTTTCAATTTTAACGTCATGTTCACTTTCATATTCAGTAATAATATCTTTTACAATTGAAAACTGAGCATTTGAACTTCCTTCAGGCCATAAATGCATAAATTTAATTACTTTCTTTTCATCTGCACTACCACTACCACCTTCTTCTGAAGAACTTGAGGAAGAACAACCTGCAAGTGCTAAAGAAACAAGCATAAGAACAGACATAACAACTGCAACCGCTTTCTTTTTAAACAAACTAATTACCCCCTATGACTTTAGTTTTATTTAACTTACATTTATAGTGTACAGTCAGATCATTCTGAAAAATAGGTCACAACGATTAGGAAAAATACCACTATTTTTAGAAAGCCCTTTCATTGTTGTTTTTTCGGTATGCACTGGGTGTCATACCTTCTATTTCCTTGAATATCTTAATAAAGTATTTTGGGGTTTTATAACCAGATTCTTCCGCAATATCATAGATAGGTAAATGGGTAGAAATCAACAGTTCCTTTGCTCGTTGAATTCTTCTTCTCGTGACATATTCACTAAATGTGAGCTTAACATGCTCTTTAAACAAAACACTCAAATAGCTTGGATTTAAATGAACATGATCCGCTACTTCCTTTTGAGATAATTCATTTTTCAAGTTTTGATTGATATACTCAATTGCCTCCCTGATTGCTTCAGGATTTGTTGAGTTTTGAGTATCTGCAGTAACAAGCTTTTTATCCACTACCTTTTCAATCATTCCTGCTCGCTCCTGCTTATCAACTGTCTGCACAGCATCCTCAACAGCCTCAATTAAAGCTTTTTTACTAATTGGTTTTAGCAGATAATTAATAACCCCTAAACGAAGAGCTTCCTGGGCATATTTAAATTCAGAATACGCTGAAATCACAATGATAACAGGATGGATATCCTGTTCTTTTGCGATTTTAAGTAATTCTAAGCCTGTTATCTCTGGCATTTGGATATCGGTAATAAGAATATGAACCCGTTGATTTGTCATAATCCCAATTGCCTCTTCCCCGTTAGAAGCTGTTAACACATCATAGTTTCCATTTGCCCAAGCATTTAAATTTTTCTGTAGCCCAAGACGTGTTCTAGGTTCGTCATCCACAATTAGAATTGTCTTTAAATGAATCATCGTACTTCCTCCCCGCTAACAGGTATGATAAATGAAACCCTTGTCCCACTATCTTCCTCACTCGTTATGGTAAGTCCACTTTGTAAACGATCTTGATAATATAATTCAAGACGCTTGTGTACATTGGAAATAGCAATTCCAGTCCCCTTTTTAATTGAAGAAACCTCTCCTGATTGCATGGTACGTCTAATGACAGCCAGGTTTTCTTCGTTTATTCCCGGCCCATCATCCTCTACAAGTATTTGAAGATATTCTTTGTCCTCCATTGACTGTACAGAAATCGATATCGTACATGGATCTACCTTATTTCCAGCTCCATGTAAAACAGCATTTTCAACTAAGGGTTGAATTAATAGCTTTGGTATTTTCACCTGCTCAAGCTCTTTTGGGATTGTCATAATCCAATTTACATGGTCTCCAAAGCGCATTTTCATAATCTCCATGTAGTTTTCGATATGCTGAAGTTCTTCTTTCATTGTTACCCAATCTCCGTCTGTTTGTTTTGTAATGGTATATCGAAACAATTCAGACATAGCAACAACAAACTCAGCCAAATCTTCCTGTTCTTTATCCTCAAGCTCCCACTTCAGAGCATCCAAGGTATTGAAAAGGAAATGTGGATTTATTTGGGCTTGTAATGCCTTTAATTCACTTCGACTTCGGGTAATTTCTTTTTGATAAACCATTTTTATAAGATGATTTGTTTCTTTAACTAGTTGATTATACGTACTATTTAGTTCATTTATTTCATTTACGGTCGTTACACTAGGATTCATCGTCAAAGACCCTGAGCTTGCCTGCTGCATCGTTTTTGTTAGTTTAATAATAGGACTTGTAATAAACGTTGATAGAAATAAGGAGCTTATAAAAAAGATAATAAATCCAATAACCCCAGAAATGATAATACCTGTGCGCAACACACTAATACCCTCAGTTAAAGCTTTAATAGGTGTTAAAATAACTAGTGTCCAGCCAGTTTCATTGGATGTCTGCTTTGTTACCATATATTCCTGGTTTGCTAAAGTGATCGTTGGATCATTATTCTTTATAATTGGATCAATAGAATGTTGGTAGTTTGAAAGAATAGGCTTTAAGGCTTGATCTAATAGAATTGAATACTGATTGGATTGATTTGACTTATCTTGATTAGCAAATTCAAAATAATCCCGATAAATACTAATAAGTAAATAACCACCATTTGCATAGTCTTTTCCCATAAGATTCACTCTTCTTAGGGCGAGAATATTATCAGAATTACTTGGGTCATCACCTATCCATACTAATCCCCCGTTAGCATCATCTGCTTGATTTATCCATCTTGCATCGATTCTAGAAAATAAAGTTGCATTATCTTTTGGTATTGGTAATAAACTTTTTAAATCACTTGTATATAGTTCAAAAGAAAATATCCCATCTGTATTTGCTTGAATCGTGTTAACAATCCCCTCTACTTGTTGCCGCTCAGTAAAAGAAATTTCTTCCCCTTCAAAACTCTTCGTCAAAATCCTCTGTATATTATAATTTGTCATAACAAATTTAGAGGCTGTACTTATCTGTTTATATAAAGATTCTAATCTCCCATTTGCCTCAGATACTGTTTGGTGAATTTGTTTATCAGCATTATTTTTTAATAAAGTAGAAACCTGATTAAATGTTAAGAGACTAACAATCAATAGCACCACAGCCATAACCACTAAAAAGACAACTAATATTTGATTTCGTAACGTATTCCATTTTTTTAACTTTGTGAGCATAATTGATTCGTCCTTTGTTTTAGATCATTTTAATAACTATAACTCATTTTAATGAAAACGTTAACATATACTTAAAATACTAAAATTTTAGATTAGTTTTATTCAATTAACTGAATTACTTATTGTTTTTTCTATACTCTAGTAGATAAATTTGTTCTGTAACAGTTGCTATGTTCACTATATTACAAAAATGGATACTAGCCGAAATTTTCACCCTGCCTATGAGTGGTTTAATAACTCACTAACCGTAACAAGCTTATACCCCTGAGACGTTAATTCAGAAACAAGTATACGTACAGCTTCTACCGTTTGTGAGCGATCTTCGTAGCCATCATGAAAAATAAGAATGCTACCATTTTTCACACAATACCTTGTTTTCTCTAAAATAAAGTCTACACCGGGCATCTCCCAATCTTTCGCTTCCATATTTAAAGCTCCAATCATTGGATATCCCATCTGATTTAAAACAGATACAGTTTCATCATTGAAATCAAGGTAAGGAGGCCGAAAAACAACAGGCTTATGCCCAACTAATTCCGCTATTAATTTCTCGGTTCGTTCGATCTCTCCAAAGCAATCCTCACGATTTAATTGTGATAATTTAGGATGTGTGTATGTATGGTTTCCTATTTCATGTCCAAGTTCAAAAGCCGTCTTCACAAGCTCTGGGCACTTCTCTATTTGCTCACCAATCATAAAGAAGGTTGCTTTCCCATCTACTTCTGAAAAAATATCTAGTACTTGTGGAGTAAAGAATGGGTTTGGTCCATCGTCAAATGTAATAGCAATTAGCTTTTCCGATGTGGACACCTCGTTAATCATTAATTTTTCAGCCAATTACGTCCCCTCCTTCATATTTGTAAGCTATAAATGCAACTACTATGGTCGATTCCAGTCAAAATCTATTGCTTTTAAAAATGCACGGGTAAGAACCATATGACCTGCAGCAGAAGGATGAACTCGGTCCCAAGCTAGTGCTGCTGGATAAAGTTCTTTTAATACAACCTGAAAAGCCTCCTGGGTATTAACAAATAGACAGTTTGTTTCCTCAGCAATTGTCTTTACAACAAGACCGTATTGATCCATCAAGTGCCTCATTTGATCTTGCTCATTATTTTCTATATAAAAAGGTGTCATAAGGACAATGTCCTTTACGTGAGCCTTGGTTTCAGTTACAAGCCTCCTAAGCGTATCTCTATATTCATCAAGATACACATGACCTTCCTTAATAAATGGTGTATCAAACTGACGCCATACATCATTAATCCCAATCATGATAACTAACCAATCAGGCTTTTGTTCAAGTACATCCTTCTGCCATCTGTTTTTCAGATCTCTTACTGTATTTCCGCTAATTCCTTTGTTAACGACTCGAATACCCAACTCAGGATAAACAGCCTGAAGTAGCCCATCAATATACGATACATAGCCTTTGCCAAGGGCATTAAACAATCCCTCACCTTCAGGCTTCACACGTTCACAATCTGTTATGGAATCGCCAATAAATAGAAGTTTTTGATTTTGCTTAAGTTTCAATGTTTACCCTCCTTATATTTTTCATGAATGTAAAATAAGAAAAGCCTTCAAGTGAAAACTTGAGTGGCTTTTCATCTATTATTCTTTAGGAAACCATATTTTGTAATGACCACTTGAGGCTAATATCCTAAAAGAAGAAAGTTATCGTGACTGTTTCTTCAATAGTACAAACCGGTGTATTTGATCACTTTCTAAACTCTCTTAACTGCTCATTCATTTCCTTAGTTTGAGTATAGACTTGTTGATACACTTTAAATAATTTCTGATAGACTTCTACATTTTCAGGAATAGGATCATATGTTTTTGATGGTTGAATAAACTCTTCAGCACATTCTTTCAAAGAAGAATACCAACCACAACCATATGCTGCTAGCATGGCTGCTCCCATCCCTGGGCCTTGTTCACTTGTTAATTTTTCAATTTTCGCATTGAAAATATCAGCCTGCATTTGTAGCCATGTATCATTTTTCGCTCCACCACCGATGGAAATGATCGAATCAATATTTTTTCCACTGTTTCTAAAAATTTCAATAGATTCATTTAATGAAAATGTGATACCCTCAAGCACAGCACGAACAAAATGTTTACGTTCATGAGCAGCATCGGCTCCAATAAAGCTCCCACGAATCGTTGAGTCAGCATGAGGAGTTCTTTCACCAACGATATATGGAGTAAACAACAAGCCATTACTTCCTGCTGGTACTTCATCAATCCCTTCTAAAAATTGTTCAAATGCTTCATTCTTTGCGAATGTATCTTTAAACCAGCTTAAACTATACCCCGCTGCAAGGGTTACTCCCATTGTATAATAGGCGTTTTCCTCACCATGATTAAAGTAATGAACCTTACCTTCAAAATCCAAATCATTTCTCTCTTCGTAAGAAAGCACTACACCAGATGTTCCGATGCTACACAAAGTTTTTCCTTCTGATAAAATCCCAGAGCCAATTGCGCCACATGCATTATCTGCACCGCCTGCAAAAACCTTTGTTGTATCAGCTAGTCCTGTTTGTTGTGCATATTCTGCTGTTACAGTACCAACAAGAGCATGAGATTCCACTAACGGAGGACAGAAGTTTGAAGGAAGATTGAATTTATCTACTATTTCGTTACTCCAGCTGCGTTCTGCTACATTTAACAATAACGTCCCTGCAGCATCAGAGTATTCCATATGTAAAGCCCCTGTCATACGGAAACGTAGATAATCTTTCGGTAACAAAAATACACTAGAACGTTCAAAATTCTCTGGCTCATTCTCTTTTACCCAAAGAATCTTCGGTAAAGTAAAGCCCTCTAATGCAGGGTTTTTTGTTACTTCTAATAAACGTTCTGTCCCAACAGCTTCATAAATCTCTTGGCATTGTTTCGTTGTTCGTGTATCGTTCCATAAAATAGCATTACGAACCACTTGATTTTCACTATCAAGTAAAACAAGACCATGCATTTGCCCTGAAAAGCTGATTCCCTCGATATCCTTTACATCCCCATCAAATTGATTGATCAGTTCAGCTAAACCAGCTCTTGTTTTATCCACCCATTCCTCTGGATCTTGTTCACTGTAACCCGATTTTTCAATAATAAGTGGATATGACTTTGATACCTCTTGGCAAACGTCGCCATTCTGATTTACTAGTAAGATTTTAACTGCACTTGTTCCAAGATCAACACCAATAACGTATTTCATCTAGTATCATCCTTTTCTATAAAAATGAGGATGGCTCATAAGTACCTGACCACCCACATAAAAGACTATATATTAAGCCTTTTATGTGTTTGTAGGGTCTTATACTGTTAGTGAGACATCCTCATTTTTTCATCATTAAATTACTTATTAAACAGTTACTCCAGAAAGAGTTTCAAGAATATATTGATTTACTAATGCTTTAAGACGCTCTGTTCTACCAGATGTGTTCTTAATGTCTGTTAATTGAAGAGCATATTTTTCTAACTCATGGAAGTTTGTTTTTCCTTCAACAATATCTAATCCAATTCCTTTAGTGAAGCTGCTATAACGTTCTTCAACAAAGCTATCAAGTACTTTGTCTTCGATTAATTTGTTTGCAACTTTTAATCCGATTGCAAATGCATCCATACCTGCAATGTGAGCGTGGAATAGATCGTCAGCTTCGAATGATCCACGTCTTACCTTCGCATCGAAGTTTAATCCACCTTTACCTAGGCCACCATTTTTCAGGATTTCATACATAGCTAATGTGTTTGTATATAGATCAGTTGGGAATTCATCAGTATCCCATCCAAGAAGTGTATCACCTTGGTTTGCATCAACTGAACCAAGCATACCGTTAATACGAGCTGTTCTTAATTCATGCTCAAATGTATGTCCAGCTAATGTAGCATGGTTAGCTTCAATATTAAATTTGAAATGATCTGTTAAATCATATTTCTGTAAGAATGCTAATCCAGTCGCAACATCAAAATCATACTGATGTTTTGTTGGCTCTTTTGGTTTTGGTTCAATTAAGAAAGGAACTTCTAAACCAATTTCTTTTGCATAGTCTACTGCCATGTGGAAGAAGCGTGCTAAGTTATCTTGCTCAAGCTTCATATTTGTATTTAGTAGTGTTTCATATCCTTCACGGCCACCCCAGAATACATAGTTTTCTGCACCAAGCTCTTTCGCAACTTCTAGACCTTTTTTAACTTTTGCTGCAGAGTAAGCAAACACATCTGCATTTGGAGAAGTTGCTGCACCATGTACGTATCTTGCATTCGTGAACATGTTAGCTGTATTCCAAAGCAATTTTACTTTGCTAGTTTTCATGTATTCTTTAATCATCGCTACAATAACATCTTGGTTTTCATTTGTTTCCTTTAACGTGCTACCTTCTGGAGCAATATCAACATCATGAAAAGCAAAGAATGGAACATCTAATTTTTCAAAAAGCTCGAAAGCTGCTTCAACACGTGCTTTCGCTAAATCCAACCCTGTTAAATGGTTCCAAGGACGGATTGCTGTACCTACACCAAATGGATCAGATCCATCTGCAGTAAATGTATGCCAGTATGCAACTGAGAAACGAAGGATTTCCTCCATTGTTTTACCGTTAATTTTTTCTTCAGGATTATAATACTTAAATGCAAAAGGATTTGTAGATCTTGCACCTTCATATTGAATTTTGTTAACTGTCTCGAAATAAGCCATCGGGTTATTCCTCCTAGTAGTTGGTTTAGTAATAGGTTACAAACACATATGTAAATGCTTACAATAGATTTTTTATCATCTATTAATCTGTAACCTTTCTTTAATCAGATTATATCACTCTATACTTAGTTTGTCTATTCGATAAACTAAGATATTGGTAAAAAAATTTTATTTCTTAGTAAAACCATGTACCGGTCCCTCTTTTAGAATAAAAAGAGACCCAGCACAAATCTATTAAACTTCTTGAGTATTTGACACTAGTTCAGCCGTTTTTTTGGATTCTTCAAGCCATAAGATACTAGTGACTCCACGTGGATAGTACTTACTGCCAGCAATTTCACCGGAGATAATTTGATCACTCCAGCTCCAAACTGATAATGTTGGGTGTGTTAGCCATGCTACATGAGCTGCGTCTGCCTTCGCCCCTGATTCATCCCATTCCCAACCAAGAATCTCACGAGTAATAAACTGAGATAGATAAATTTTACTTAGCCAAGAATTGTTGCTAGTAGACGAGATTTTCCATCCTCCGTCTTCAAACAAGCAAATTCCCTCTGTTAATACTGTTTTCAGATGAGTTTGTAACGCTTGAATATATGCTCCAAATCGTCCATTAGGATCCAGTGCATCATGGTTATTTGTGTAATATGGGAAAATTAGCCCTTCAATAGCAGGAATGATTTTAGAATCATTACCTTCTTTTATTACAGCTGGAATATATCCATTAGGTGTAACCTGAGAAACAATCGTAGCTGCACATTTTTCGGCTTGACCACCAGCTTCTTTTGAGAGTTCTGTTAGATCATTTTCTCTAAACAGTTTCTCAAGTGCTACATAAGATGCCCATGTTTTCCCTGCTAGATAAATATTATTTCTAGCCTGACCAAGTGAAACATCCAAACTATCATAAGTAGTAATCTCTGCTCCTCCCATAACACGTGTGGAATCTAATCCCATTATTCCATCTCGTTTATCAGCTTCAGGATGATCACGATTCAACATACTTTCAAAGCAGCGAACGAAAATATCTAAATGATCCTCTAACCACTTTTTGTCTCCTGTTTGCTCCACATAAACTGATGCACAAAGAACCCAGTTAACCAGTTGTTCATATGTCATGTGAGAAAAACATCCATCTAATCCATATAACTCATAGGAAGAATAATGTGGTCTTGAAATTGTATTGGCTACTCCCATGTCATGGGTAAAACTGATTCCGCCTGGATATTCAGTTGCAACACCTGGAAAACGAACTTTATCTTCATAACTGAAGCGTTTGACAAACATATCTAACTCATTTTTAACTGTCCAAGGATTCATTTTCAATTCAAAAAAGATTTGGTCAACCGTTAAGTCAAAGGTATTCATCATTCGATATTCGCCCTCGTTCACAACCCAGAATGCTTCACCGTCAGCATCCAATAATTGAGTTGAGCCATAATAGCTTCGAATGGAGTGAATCATCATGAATTTTTGGTCTTCCGATAATTCTGTATTACTTACCAATCTATTAGCCTCTTTTGCGCGGCTTGCAAATTCATCAAAGTTCTCTAAGGCAAAAGCTGCTACAGATTCGATATTCGAAAAATATCGTGTGTAGTAGTAAGAAGCATCCATCCCAGCTGTTACATAACCTGAACGATGAAAGCAAATGGCAAATTTATACGTTCTTTTTTGACCAGCAGGAACATCCATGACTAGTGCACCAACAGGTCCTAAACCAAAAGTCCAGTTCTCTTTAAATGGAGTTGTTAAAATATTTTCTATACTAAAGTGAAGAGCAGACTTTACCTCTGGGTTATCTGATGTTATTGCTGTTAAACGCCCCTGACCAATCCCCGCAATCCCCTCACATGTATCATCTAATCGACGCATGGAGCTATAGGGGTCACTTCCTTGATACCCAAAGAAAGCTCGGCGACTCTTGGTTCCTTTTGTATTATCGACTGTTAATTCAGCCCATACAGCTGGAATGATAGTCTTCTTCAACTCATCATCTGTTTCAGAAGATGGTTCCGGTACAGTTTGAGCTTGGGTATAGATTGTAAAGGATAAGTCCCCAGCTCTCCAAGTGTCTGTTCCTAATTGAAAGTCACGTTGAATTTCATCTTTTGAATAAGGAATAATGATGCGTGGTTTATCTGGATCTGGATCCATATTTTCAATATCATAGCGCTTACTTTCGTCATCTTCTACTTCAAAAAAAGGAAGCGCCTGATACATCCCTTCCTGATCGATCGTCTCAACGCCTACATAAACATTTTTCTTCGGTGAACGGCCAAGTTCTAAATCCAAACCTCCCCCATTTCCATAGAATCCAAGTGTGAAACTTGAAAAGGCTCCGATAGGTGAATGATGTGCATTAAAAAACATGTTTTTTGGCATTTTGTTCCCCACTCCCAAAATTTAAATAGAGTAAATGCTAGTTACTTTAAACTTATGGCTTATGCGTCATTATTTAAGCGATTTCATTTCTCTGTTTCATAAGCTCCTTCATACTGTGGTTCATTATAACACCGAATTTTAAGTTTGTATATCCAACAAACTAAGTTTAGTGTTAAAATAAATGAAGATCAGATAAGGAGTTTTTAAAAGTGGAAACGATTACATGGAATCAGCATCTTGTGAAAAAAAATAATAAAGCTCTCGTACTACAACTTATTATGCACAGAGAACCCATTTCAAGAGCCGATATTGCCCAAATATCCGGTCTACACAAAGCAACCGTTTCATCTTTAGTGAATGAATTACTAGAAGAAGAACTTATCTACGAATCTGGACCAGGAGAATCCAGTGGTGGACGACGTCCTGTTATTCTACATTTTAATAAAGTTGCAGGTTATGCGATTGGAATTGATATCGGTGCAAATTATGTATTATCTGTATTAACTGACTTAAAAGGCAACATAGTTCTTGAAAAAAATCACGCAGTCACCCTAACTCCTTACCCTACTATTATGAATCTTGTAAAAAGTATGATTCAGTCCCTAATGACTGAAATGCCTCAAAGTCGATATGGTGTTGTAGGCATAGGTGTAGGTGTACCAGGAATTGTTAACAAAGAAGGAACAGTCCTTCTGGCACCTAACTTAGGCTGGAAAAACACTAACTTAAAACTAGACTTAGAAGAGTTATTCGAAGTGCCTGTAATAGTCGAAAATGAAGCCAACGCTGGAGCATTCTGTGAGCAAAAATTCGGAGCAGGAAAAGACTACGAAAATATGGTCTATATAAGTGCAGGTATCGGTATTGGTGTAGGTATCTTTTTAAATAGAGAGCTATATCAAGGTAAAAATGGATTCTCTGGTGAAATGGGCCATATGATTATAGACATGAACGGTAAGCCATGCAACTGCGGCAGCAAAGGTTGTTGGGAAGCATACGCATCAGAACATGCACTACTAGAGCAAGCTGAAAGTAGCATCGAAACTGTCTTAGAACTAGCAAAAAATCACGATCAAACCGCCCAAGACCTTTTCAAGGAAATCGGTAAATACCTTGGAATTGGAATTAACAATATCATCAATACCTTCAACCCAGATCAGGTTATTATCGGAAACAGATTAGCTTTAGCTAGAGAATGGATAGAAGAGCCAATCAAGACCACTATTGAAAATCATACACTTACCCATCATCAAAATGAGCTACAATTAGACTTTTCAAAGCTTGAGCAGTACTCTACTGTACTAGGAGTCTCTGCATTTGCAGTTGAAAGCTTTATTAAAGAGGATAGCAAAGTTTTATAGGATAGTAGAATAATCTCCTTGTTTTCTTTGGGAAAATGGGGAGGTTTTTTATTTGTCGGCGCAAGTGTTTTATGAACTTCACATCGGGAATATTACTAGGAGGGAGATGATAGAATGAAAGTGGATCATAAGTCTAATTACATTGATATACAAATTGGCCATCATGAAATTATTATTAACGAACGCTATGAATTTTTCTATAACCTTAATGATGTGTTTATCGCCCTTTGCTTTCTGGTTGGTAGTGTGCTCTTTCTTTGGGATTCATTTGAAACTTATGCTATCTGGATGTTTATCGTGGGCAGTGGACTATTCTTAATTAGACCTATGATAAAATTCATCAAACGCTTTCACTTGAAAAAGGTTCGTAATAACTGAGTATTAGTTATAAGATATTTTGTAATGTTCATTAACATATTTGGATGGAATCAGCTATGTTTGGTATTGTTCTTTGACAATCTTGTTTCCTCTTTAACAGCACAAAAAAAGACAAGACGATATTCGTTGTCTTGTCTTTTACTATTGTATTAAGTAATGATTGTGTTTTGATACCAGTGGTCGGGGTCGAACCGACACTCCCGAAGGAACACGATTTTGAGTCGTGCGCGTCTGCCAATTCCGCCACACTGGCAAAGGATTAAGTACACAATAAATGGTGCCGAGGACCGGAATCGAACCGGTACGGTAGTCACCTACCGCAGGATTTTAAGTCCTGTGCGTCTGCCAGTTCCGCCACCCCGGCAAGGGTGTTAAATGAATGGAGGCGGCAACCGGATTTGAACCGGTGATAAAGGTTTTGCAGACCTCTGCCTTACCACTTGGCTATGCCGCCATCACTAAAACTAAAAGCGGAAGACGGGATTCGAACCCGCGACCCCCACCTTGGCAAGGTGGTGTTCTACCACTGAACTACTTCCGCATCTTACTTTATCTATATGGTTTAGCCTATGCAATAGAACTAAAAAGTGTTAATAAAAATGGCTGGGCTAGCTGGATTCGAACCAACGCATGTCGCAGTCAAAGTGCGATGCCTTACCGCTTGGCTATAGCCCATTGAATTAGCTTCAAGAATAGGCTTCCTTGAATATGCTACATAAATCCTAATCGCGAAATATCGTCGACTTCCAATTGCTTTTCTGCATTTATAATTACTAAGCTATCATATCTGATATATATAAATGGGGCGACTGATGGGAATCGAACCCACGAATGTCGGAACCACAATCCGATGCGTTAACCACTTCGCCACAATCGCCATCAAGTTTTTATAATTGGCAGGGGCAGTAGGAATCGAACCCACACCAAAGGTTTTGGAGACCTCTATTCTACCGTTAAACTATGCCCCTATAAATGGTGGAGGGGGGCAGATTCGAACTGCCGAACCCTAAGGAGCGGATTTACAGTCCGCCGCGTTTAGCCACTTCGCTACCCCTCCATATATGAGAGTGCCGGCGAGAGGACTTGAACCCCCAACCTACTGATTACAAGTCAGTTGCTCTACCAATTGAGCTACACCGGCGTCATTATAGATGTATATTAAGTTCTATCTTACTTACCAGTCACCCAAATCTCAGAGAGATTATTCAAGTAGCAGCTCGATTTGTGTGCTGAAGCAAAAGCTTCGAAGCATATTCGATCGTGCTCTACCAATTGAGCTACACCGGCGTTAAATTTAATTTAAAATAAATAAAAGGTGGCTCGGGACGGAATCGAACCGCCGACACATGGATTTTCAGTCCATTGCTCTACCAACTGAGCTACCGAGCCAA
>NZ_JBLUOI010000050.1:0-35624 GCF_048059995.1 Metabacillus sp. YM-086
GTTCTTGTTGTGCCATCGGTGCCAATCACACCAATAATGGTAGTAATGCCTGATAAAGTAGCATCTGTTAATTGCAGTTCAGGAGTGCGGGTTTTATAACTTCCTTCGCCACCACCGCCTGTAATGTGAACATGTGAATCAATAAAGCCTGGTACAACTTTCATTCCGGACGCATCAACTACGTTTATATCGACAAAATCAGTAGGTAATGAAATATGGTCCTCAATGAATCCAATTTTTTCATCTACGAGGAGAAGATCCTTTTTTCCTATATAAGTTGGAGTATACACTTCTCCATTTTTAATAAGCGTAAGCATTCGGGGCATCCCTTTCATCTTAGAATCCTTATCTTTTCTCAAATAGCTTACATATTTCAATAATCGTTTCAGTTGCTTTTACCATATTATCAACCGAAATAAATTCAAATTTCCCATGAAAATTCTCGCCGCCAGTGAATACATTAGGAGTTGGTAATCCCATATAGGATAGCTGTGAGCCATCTGTTCCACCGCGGATTGGTTCAACAATAGGTGTGATGCCAAGGTTCTCCATTGCTTCATGAGCCACATCCACAATATACTTCACAGGCTCAATTTTATCTTTCATATTATAGTATTGATCATTGAGCTCTAAAACAACGGAATCCTGACCATATACAGATTGAAATTCCTCAACAAGCTTAGTGATTGTTTGCTTTCTTTCTTCAAACTTCTGTTTATCATGATCACGGATAATATAATGTACATATGTATTTTCAACATCACCTTGAATGCCAATAAGATGATAAAATCCTTCATACCCTTCTGTAAACTCAGGAGCTTCCATTGCAGGGAGCTTGCTTTGAAAGGCCATTGCTATTTTAGACGAATTGACCATTTTCCCCTTTGCGGTTCCTGGGTGAACATTGTTTCCTTTAAATGTGATTTTGGCTGCAGCTGCATTAAAGCTTTCGTACTGAAGCTCACCTAATGGACCGCCATCGATTGTGTAGGCAAAGTCAGCATTGAAGGCATCAACATCAAATTTATGAGGTCCTCTCCCAATTTCTTCATCAGGTGTAAAGGCTATACGTATTTTGCCATGCTTGATTTCTGGATGATTAATCAGATAGGCCATACTCGTCATAATTTCTGCAATACCTGCTTTGTTATCTGCACCTAATAATGTCGTTCCATCGGTTGTGATAAGTGTATGACCTTCGTAGTTTTTTAGATTTGGAAATTGTAATGGAGATAAAACAACATTTAGCTCCTTGTTTAGTACAATATCTTTTCCATCGTAGCTTGAGATGAGCTGTGGGTTTACATTTTTGCCAGTGAAATCTGTTGCCGTATCTATATGTGCAAGAAACCCGATTGTAGGAAGCTCTTTATCTGTATTAGCAGGAAGGGTTGCCATCACATAGCCGTTGTCATCCATTGTGACATCCTGCATACCAATTTCCTTCAGTTCCTCCACTAGTTGCTTGCCAAGTGTAAGCTGACCAGGTGTGGATGGACATGTATCATTGTTTTCATTTGATTGTGTATCAACTTTTACATAGCTTGTAAATCTTTCAATGATTTCATTTTTCATCATGATTACTCTCCTTACTATGAGATAGGTTTATCTTATCATGAAGAAAATGCTTGGTACCAATATTGAAACAGAAAAAAGCATTGAGTTTTCACTCAATGCATGAATTACACACCTCTTCGTGCAAAATCAGTAAATCTGAACTTATCGAGGCGGTGTCTGGATTCTGTGTATTGAAACAAGCTAGTGTTTTCAAGGTACACATAATTTTTCACAACAACAATATGAGAAAAGCCCTCAAGATCAAGAAGTTGTCTGTCTTCTTCCGTGCAGTCTTCAACAACAATTTCTTTTTTTGCAAAGCTAATATTCAGCTTTAATTGTTGCTCAAGATATTCATAGATGGAGGTTTCACATATTTGTTTAGTTAATGTCGGGACAAATTTCTTTAGGAAATAATCTTTATCTAAAATAATCCGTTCACCATTAATAGTTCGAGATCTAACAACCTTCCACACTTCATCCTTGCTTGATGCATGTAGCTGCTGTTTAATAAAGGGCTCAGGCTTAATCAAACCAAAGTCATGAACAGTTGTTACCGTCTCTCTATTAAGGTTTTTTGATACTTCCTTAAAGCTAACAAGCCCTGAGATAGGAAAGCTCATTTTTTGAACGTCAATGACAACTGAGCCTTTTCCTTTAATTTTTTGAATAAAGCCGTTTTGTGATAATAAATTTAGGGCTTTTCGAATGGTTTCTCTGCTTGTTTCATGTTGAACAGCTAACTCATTTTCAGAAGGTAAAATATCTCCTGCTTTAACATCCCCAGATTTAATTTGTTCCGATAATTCTTTATATATAGAATGGTATTTATTTTGTCTCATCGTCATCACCATTCCTATCTTACCATGAACGAATAACAAGATACATATAGGCTCTATTACGGTTTGAATGTCTTATTTTTTCGATAAATAAAAAATAATGGATTCATATGGACGTAGCTTCAGGTTTTCAAACGATAATGATGAATCTTTATAGTTAGATAAAAGAATGTCTCTGTTATACCCTTCAACAATTACATGCTCGGGCAAAATGAATTCGGTATGCTGATCATAAAAATTATTAACTACTAAGAGTTTTTCATTAAATGTTTGACGTATATAAGCGAAAATTTGAGGATCATTTTCTAATAAAAGCTTATAATTTCCTGTTGTGATCACATCATACTGTTTTCGTAATGAAATAAGCTTTTGATAATGATAGAAAATGGAGTCCGAATCCGCTAATGCATTTTTAGCATTTATTTCTTTATAATTGCCTGCAACATCAATCCAAGGTGTACCTGATGTAAAGCCTGCATGCGGAGAGCTATTCCATTGTACTGGTGTTCTTGAGTTATCACGTGATTTTCGCTTTAAGATTTCAAGGATTTCCTCGTCTGACATCCCCTTTTCTTTAAGGATGTTATACATATTCAGTGACTCAACATCACGATACTCCTCAATAGAGTTAAACTTAGGATCAGTCATCCCAAACTCTTCTCCCTGATAAATATAAGGAGTACCTTGCATCATATGGATGGTGGTTGCGAGCATTTTCGCTGATTCTTTATGATATTCTTTGTCATTTCCATATCGCGACACAACTCGTGGCTGATCGTGGTTACACCAAAATAAGGCATTCCAGCCATTTCCTTTGTTCATACCAGTCTGCCAAGTGGAAAGAATTTCTTTTAATGAAAGAAAATCCATTTCACCAAGAGCCCATTTTTCACCGTTAGGATAATCAACCTTCAAATGATGAAAATTAAATGTCATACTTAGCTCTTTGCTCTCTGGATTTGAATATTGAATACAATGATCAATTGTTGTTGAAGACATTTCTCCTACTGTTAAACTTTCATGCTTTGAAAACACTTCATTATTCATTTCATGGATAAATTCATGAGCACGGGGACCGTCTGTATAGAATTTTCTTCCATCACCAGGAGCTGTAGAACCATCATCATCTGGGAAGGATTGATTTTTAGATATTAAGTTAATAACATCTAGGCGGAAGCCATCAACACCTTTTTCAAACCAAAAGTTCATCATTTCATACACTTCTTTACGCAGCTTTTCATTTTCCCAATTCAGATCTGCTTGAGTAACATCAAAGAGATGAAGATAGTATTGCCCTGTCTTTTCGTCAAGCTCCCAGGCATTACCGCCGAACTTGGATTCCCAGTTTGTTGGTGGTGATCCATCTGCTTTAGGATCCTTCCAAATATAATAATCTCGATATGGATTAGACTTTGATTTTCTAGCTTCTTTAAACCATTTGTGCTCTGTTGAGGTATGGTTAACAACGATATCCATAATCACCTTTATGTCATGTTGATGTGCTTTTTCAACTAGCTCATCAAAATCACCCATTGTTCCATATTCTTCATGAATTGAATAATAATCACTTATATCATATCCATTATCCTTTTGTGGAGAAGCATAGATAGGTGTTAACCAAATCACATCAACTCCTAATTTATTTAAATAAGGCAACCTACTAATAATCCCTTGTAGATCACCAACACCGTTTCCGGTTGTATCATGAAAGCTCTTTGGATAGATTTGATAAACGACTGATTTTTTCCACCATGGGTTAATCAAATTAAACACCACCATTATTAGTTTTATATAAAGAAAAGGGACAAGCATCTTGTCCCGATTTGATTTATTTTTACTAGTAGAAAGAAAGTACTAAGGCTTTCGCATTTGACAATGATCCAAGTGGATCTATTGTTTTTTTATTTTTGCAAGAACAAAGGTTAACAAAAATGGAACGATGATTACGATCGCCATTCCGATAAAGAATGATCCCCAGAATTGTGAATCGATCGATAAAAATCCTGGTACACCACCGACACCAATAGAAAATGCCTTTACTCCGTTAATAGAGATAAATAATCCGGCGATACCTGAGCTAATTAGTGCGGCAATAAATGGATAGCGGTAACGTAAATTAACACCAAACATTGCTGGTTCAGTAATACCAAGCCATGCAGAGATACCGGATGTTAACGCTAAAACTTTCTGTTTTTCTTCTTTTAAAATAAGCATCATTGCAAAAGCAGCTGATCCTTGTGCAATATTTGATAATGCCAGCATTGGCCATAGGAATGTTCCGCCTGCGTTTGCTAATTGAATATCAACTGCTAAGAAGGTATGGTGCATGCCTGTTACAACTAATAGGGCATATAATCCTCCATAAATCAGTCCACCAAGTGCTGCAAAGTTTTCAAAGATTGAGATCACGCCATCTGTTAATACATTTCCTATTGCAAACGTTATAGGTCCGATTACGATGAATGATGCAAATCCTGTAATTAAAAGTGTAAGCGGAGGAACAATTAATAATTGAAGACCGTCCGGAACACGTTTACGTAAAAATAATTCAACTTTAGCTAATAGCAATGAGGCCACTAAAATCGGTAAAACTTGACCTTGGTAGCCGATCTTTTCAACTTCTAATCCAAACAAATTCCATGTTGGGATTTGTTCAGCTGTTCCATATCCCCATGCATTTAATAAATCTGGGTGAACAAGCATTAGTCCAAGCACAATACCTAATAATGGACTTCCGCCAAAACGGTTTACGGCCGACCAGCCAATTAAGCCAGGTAGAAAGACAAAGGCTGTATTTGCTATTAAGTTTATAATGCTAGCCAAATCGGCCCATTGTGGATGAACATCAATAATTGATTTTCCATCATAGAAAATTCCTGGTCCCGTTAAGATATTATTAATCCCCATTAATAAACCAGCTGTTACAATGGCAGGCAAAATTGGGATGAAAATATCAGCCAATGTTTTGATAGCGCGTTGGATAGGATTTAGGTTTTTCTCAGATGCCTTTTTTACATCTTCCTTTGAAGCTTCCCCTACACCTGTTTGTTGAACGAGCTCTTTGTAAACTTTATCTACTGTTCCTTGACCAATCACAACTTGAAATTGTCCGTTTGTTGAGAAAGATCCTTTTACTAACGAATTATTCTCAAGTGCTTCTTTATTTACTTTTGATTCATCTACTAGTGCAAAACGAAGTCGTGTCACACAGTGTGTGGCAGCAGAAATATTCTCTTTACCACCAATCGCATCTATAATGTCCGTTACTTGTTTTTGATCGACACTCATGGTTTTCCCTCCCAAATATATAAGTCTCGTTCCAGATAAAACGAATAGAATAGCGTTTTCATTTCAGAACAAGGTTTGCATATGTGTATATACAAATATGGTATTATCATAAACTTGTATATACATGTTGTCAACAAAATTAATCGTTCACAAAGTTGGGTAACTAGAGTTTTATATGGATGGTTGAAGAGTTTAGGTGTTATATAGAAGTATTTAGTTTTGGCCAATATGTAGATTGTTAATCGAAGTGAAGGGATGAGGAATTAAAAAAAGCCAGCTTTTTAACTGGCTTTCATACAACACATATATATTATCTAGGTAACGTAAATTCTGCTGTTCGACCTTTAAATGCTTGTTCACCGTTTTCAGCATAAAAAGGACCAAATTCCATAACAAATTTTTTATATAAACCAAATTCATCTTTTCTAAATAAGAAAACATGGAGTTTTTCACCGGTTTCTCCAGCAGCGATTGTTGCTGGGTCACGTGGTTCAGCCATTCCCTGACTAAGGACTCGTACTCGGTTATCATCAACATTCAAAATGGTTCCTAAGTTGTTAATGCTAACTGGTGTAGTTGATCCGTTATCTATTTTCACTTTGACAGTTAGGGCAGCAACGCCACTGTCTCCAAAATCACTAAACATTTCTTTATTTGCTTCGGTTGGAATAACTTCTGTATATTGTACCCCTTCAACCGTAACGTTTACATCACCGATTTTTTTGGTATCATTTATGTTTGCTTTTTCAAAAATCATCTTCTTATCAGCCCAGTTATCTGATGTTAAACGATCTTGGAAGAACTGTGGTTGAGAAGCTGTTGTTTCTGCTTGTTCATCGTTGTAGATAAAATCATATGACGGTGAATTTCCTGAAATGCTTCCGCTAAAATCAGAGTTCTCCGCTGCTCCACCTTCTATTACGTATTTAGGCTTAACTGACTTTAACTTTTCAAAATCTTCATTAGTCATTTTAAAAGTTAATAAGCCTGTTACTTTTTCTCCTGCCTCGAATAAGGAAATATCATCCTGGTTCTTTTTAATCTTAAAAATCTGTTGATCTTCTGGTACAAACGCTTTCCAATCAGAAGGTATGTAATCTAAATCATTGCTTAACTGAATTCGATGAGAATTGTTATAATACATAGGTTTATCTGTTCCATTTTCTATAGTTACTTTAGCGGTAACAACATATCCATCAACTTGATCATCAAAATAGATGGTTGAATATTCATTCACGTCTGTAACTTTTACAAGTTGATATTCATCAACTGATACTTTAAAGCCTTCCATATCATGAGTATATTGAGGATCTTTATTTGTATAGAGAATCTCCACATTCCCTTCAGAATCTTCAGCAATAAATGGATTTAACGTTTCATTATCGCCTTGTGGTTGTTCTCCGGCATCTTGTTCTTCTGTTTCAGTTTCTACTTCATCATTAGCTGTTTGTGTTTCCTCAGCTTGAGCAGGAGCTTCTTCTTGCTTTGTTCCGGAAGCTTCTTCATCGTTTCCGCATGCAGCTAGAAGAAGTGTGCTGAAAAACAATGTAGAAAATAAAAATTTAGATTTTTTCACATTTTCACAACCTTTATCAATTTTTTCCCACAGTTATCTATTATAATAGAATCCTTACAAAAAACCCTTTTATTTACAGAATTTATTAAAAATGGTAGTTAAGGTCTGATGGAGGAATTTGCTATAAGGATAAAGTCATGTTTAATATGTGATGTATGCCCTTTCAACTATCTTTGTTAAAATGTGATCATTTGTTCCTGGTACTTTTGCTATGAGTTCCAGAATGTGTTTATTTATTTCTAGCTGTCTATAATACAATAACAGGTGGGCATTGGTTTTTTTCATTTAACATGTTAAAACATAAATAAGAGAATTTGCAGGAAGGACAACTTATATGAATTTTGAACAAACAATTGAACCGTTTATTACAACAGATGACCTTATCCTTCAGGATTTTGTTGCTCATACTCTTCATGATTATCCTACGAACAAATCCCAGAAATGGACAAAGAGATTACTTCTTGAAGCTATAAATAAGCCTAAAAAGGCAAAGTCTATATTATCGTTTCTTAAGGTCGATCCTAATGATGAAGATCTGGTTCATCTTTTAATTGAGGCAAGGAAAGATACTACTGATCAAATCCGGTATACCTATGAACGATTATTAATAGAGTTTCATCCCCGTATACTCATAAAGCATCGAGAAAGATTAACAGATCTTTTTCAACAAGAAGATTGGCGCGTTTATGAAGTGCTGGAGAATGGAACAGAAGAGGATGTATGGGAGGGATATTTTAACGCTTTAACTACTTTGAATGCTGAACAAGACTTGAATTATTTCCTGTATCAAAGATTAAAGAAAATTGCTTATTCCCTTTTTGAAAAGAAATACATAACAGAAGAACAGGTTTTAAGTGTTTTCGCCCAAAATTTTCAGGAGGATTGGTTTGATTATAATGGCTACATTGCTGTTTATTTACTGGGATTAATGAAAATGGATCAGCATGCCGATCTTCTTGCATCTCTATTAACTAGAGACGACGATATGTTAATAGAGGAAACAGCTGAAGCGCTTATCTCGTTTCAAACAAATAAGGTTGTAGAAGCTACTAAGCCTTATTTATTACATGAAGATGCCTTAATTTTTGCAGCATCTGTTATTGAAAACATAAAAACAGAAGCTGCAGTAGAAACGTTACGTGATGCTTATCATCAACTAGAAGGAATGGATGTACAAGGAGTCATCTTTGAGGCGCTTGTTCATCAGCTATCAGATAAAGCACAGCGGGAAATTGAGGATTATGTTAGCAAAGCGGAAACAACGATACTAATCGATGAGGATCAGCTTGCGTATAGTTATTTTAAAATTGTTGGAATCCAGCATCCTCGGCTTGAGGAGTGGAAAAGTAAGATTGAGGGAAGGTAAAAAGAAAAAAAGGGATCGGAATTGCACCGATCCCTTATATTGTATCTCCCTTTTACGGCATTCTTACCTGAGATTTACTACATCCACATGCTTAAAATCCTTCACTTGAAACAACCCCAAGTCTGTTAATTTTAATTCGGGGATTACAGGCAGAGCTAAAAACGACAGAGTTAAAAATGGGTTGAAGTTTCCTGTAAAGCCAATATGCAGTAGAGCCTCATCAATTTCCTTTAGCATCTTATTTACATCTTTAAAAGATGAGGCTGTCATTAAGCCTGAAATTTCTAACGGTAAGGAAGCAATCACCATATTTTCATTCATTACAACCAGGCCACCGCCCATTGCTTTTAATTCATAAATGGCTTTAAGAAGATCTTGATCATTTGTACCTAAAGCAATGATATTATGAGAATCATGTGCAACAGTCGAAGCAATTGCTCCACTTTTAAGGCCAAATCCTTTGACGATTCCTAATCCGATATTTCCAGTTGCTGCATGTCTTTCAACAACGGTCATCTTAAGATGATCCCTGCTAACAGATGGTTGAAAATAACCATTTTGTGAATGAATTTCTTCAACAATATGCTTTGTAATGATTTTATTTGGAATGATCTCAATAATGTTAGCTGTAGTTCCCTGTAAACATGGGATTTGCAGATCATCGATTTCAATATCTTGAATATGAATGGTGTTTGATAAAGTATCCGGGATGGATGGAGTTGTTTCACTAAATTCTGAACAAACAAAACGTCCATTTTCAGCCATAAGCTTCCCTTTTAAGAATACTTTTTCAATCTTTACATCTTCCAAACTATCTATAAATACAAGATCAGCATCATAGCCTGGAGCAATAGCGCCTTTTGATGTTAAGCCAAAGCATTCTGCTGCGTTGATGGTGGCCATTTGGTAGGCAAGAATTGGGTTTAGTCCCCCTTTAATGGAAAGAAAAATATTATAATCAATGCTTCCTTCAGCAACTAAATCATCTAAATGTTTATCATCGGTCACAAAGAGACAGCGACGTGAATTCCTTTCAGTAATAACAGGCAATAAAGCTGAAACATCTCTTGCAGCTGATCCTTCTCTAAGCATAACGTACATGCCTCTTTTCAAACGGTCATGTGCTTCCTCAGGTGTGACACACTCATGATCCGTTTTAATTCCCGCAGATGCATAAACATTTATGGCATCTCCAGATAGACCAGCAGCATGGCCGTCTATTTTTTTACCGAGTTTATTGGCTGTTATGAGCTTTTTCATCATCCCCTTCTCTTGATGAAAAACAGAAGGAAAATCCATCACCTCAGCAAGCCCTAAAACACGTTCTTCTTTGTAAAATATCTCTAAATCATCGGCAGTAAGTACGGCACCTGCATTTTCAAACGGGGTAGCTGGAACACAGGAAGGAAGCATAAAATAGTTGTTTAAAGGGATATCCTTTGCTGAATCAATCATAAATTGAATGCCCTTTGAACCACTAACATTGGCTATTTCATGGGGATCAGCAATAACTGTTGTGACACCGTGTGGAATGACGACTTGAGAAAATTGTTGAGGAGTTACCATTGCGGACTCAATGTGAACATGACCATCAATAAAACCTGGTGAAATATATTTTCCCTTGGCATCGATGGTTTGGATTCCTTCATAATGACCAATTCCAACGATAACACCATCCGTAATTGCAATGTCTTCTTCGATGATCTCACCATTAAATACATCTATTATTTTCCCGTTTTTTATAACAACATCAGCTTTTACTTTCTTTGCAGAAGCAGCTAGTTTATGAGTAAAGTATTCCATTGGTATGATCTCTCCTTTCGTTTATTAAAATAGTTTAGAAAAAAACCGCAAGAAAAAAGCATAACCTTTTCTTTGCGGCGGTAATCCGATACTAGTATTTCTTATTATCAGTGTATGATAAGTTAAACAAATTTTAAAACATCTAACATTTAATGTCAATAATCTTAACATTAGCAATCAATTACTCTATTTCTCTTTCGTTTTTGATTTCGAATAATGCCTTCAAAACCACCTGACCCAAGCACAACACCAAAAATGATGAAAATAAAACCGATCATTTGCTGAAGTGTAATGACTTCTCCTAAAAATATGGTTGCACCAACTAATGCGAAAAATGGATTAAGATTAATGAAAACAGCTGACTCAGCTGGCCCAACTTTTCCAACCGCATAATTGTAGATCATATGTCCAACAGATGTTGCTAAAAATGCTGAAGCGAAGAAGACAATCCATATAGAAATTGATCCGTTAGTCATGCTCTCGAGACCAGCAGGCTCAACAATAAGGCTGATGATAAAGAGTAAAAGTGAGCCAATGAAAAGCATATAACCTGTCATCAGGCGGGGATCTAATGTTGAAGATACCTTCTTAATCATAATAAAAC
This sequence comes from Metabacillus sp. YM-086, assembly GCF_048059995.1. Taxonomy (NCBI): domain Bacteria; kingdom Bacillati; phylum Bacillota; class Bacilli; order Caryophanales; family Bacillaceae; genus Metabacillus; species Metabacillus sp. YM-086. The sequence continues at coordinate 11,034 of NZ_JBLUOI010000050.1, forward strand.
TAACGGCCTGAACAAAAATAGAAAGAAATACATGAACATCACCAAGAGAAATACCTTCCAAACTTTCTCCATTTTGAAACACAATGAATGAAATGCCAATAAATCCAAGAATAATTCCACAAAAGCGAAGGATCGTGATTTTGTTTCGTAAAAATAAAAAGGCTAGAATCGTCGTTAAGATTGGTCCAGTTCCTAATATTAGTCCCCCATTAGAAGCTGAGGTCTCTTTTAAACCAATTGACAGAAAGTAATGATGTCCAACAACATTAAATAAGGAACAGATGATAATGTACTGCCATTCCTTTTTGGTAGGTTTTCTTACAAGCTTTAAAGAAAATAAAATGATAAACACGCCAACAGCTGCTGTAAAAATACGAAAAGCTGTCATTGTCACAGGCATAAAGCTTGTAACAAGAAGCTTTGTTGCAATAACATTGAATCCCCAAAAAACCATTACAACAAATAGCGATATATAAATTTGATATTGATGCTTATTAACCAAGCAGTACCCTTCTTTCTTATATGTAGATAATTTCTACAAATCTATTGCTCTAAGCAGCAACATAAACATTATATTTAAAAAAGAAAGAAGTAACTACTAAATTCATCTAACATATTAAGACTTTTTCAAAAAGGGCCAAAAAAACACCCTCCATTAAAGGAGGATGCTATTCGACAAACTTCGGGTGGTGCCTGTCACTACAACAAGTAACTCCGCACTCCCTTGTTGTCACGCAAGAACACCCCGAGATTATTTTTTGTTTCAATCATTGAACCACTTTCTAAGGAGTAGTAAGTAATTTTTTCTTTCCATAATAATGATTCCGATGTTTCGGAGGTATCCTTAAGCTTCTTCACAGTTCCGTTTTTCATACCGTACCGTTTTAAGACAGGTTCTTGTCTTCGAATATCGTTCAACCAAATGATGAGCTTCAATAAGCTTCCACCAAGCATTTCAAAACTCTCATTCTTCATTGGACTGCTCGTAAATTGGTAAATAGTAAGATCTTCACCCTTCAGCTCAAGATCAGCTTTTGCTCGAAAAGCATAATGAACGTCTCCTGATAAAATAGCACACTCACCTGGCTTCCACTTTAACAATTGTTCCAGAAAAGAATAAAAGCCATTAAGGTTATATTTCCAAGCTTCAAAATCTAGTTTGTATTGAACAGGTATACCCAATGACCGAAACGGATAGATGTTTTTCTTTAAAAATGACTCTATACTATCAACCCCATAAAGCGGAGTTGCTGAAGTAATTTGTAACGAGTCCCCTTGTTGCCATGAGCTTTCCTTAATTAGCGTATCTAGGAGTTCCCATCCCCTTGAGCCAATTAATTTAGAAGGTTTAGAAAAATTTATATGGTTACTTTGGGTAGACTCGTATTCCCGTAGAGTTCGAGTATCGAGACAAAGTGTTTTCGGGTTTGTCGGGGCAATAAAATGCCACCCTTCAAAGTCAAGAATTGTGTTTATCCAGCGATTATAAGAAGGCGTATTGACCGAATTTAATTTTAAGTATTGCTCGATATCGTGAATAAAGGAGGAATCAAAGCTATTCGGGTTGTTTCCCCAACCTTGAAAGGCCCAATAAGCCGTTAAACCACTAGCAATCGTATGCTTTCCAAGCGGAGCCTCATAGACTTGTTCTTTCCAATTATCCGTAATATTCCAATCATCTGTTATATCATGATCATCAAATATCATATATGTTGGAACATTTGCTAACACTCTTCTAACCTTTGAAAGCCCTGATTGGAAATAATGAACATTCTCAATTTGTTCAAGAAAATGATGTTGAAGATCATCTTTTTCTTTAGGGTAAAAAGAATCTCTGTTATATAAATCTTCAAATGCATTTGCATTTGCGCCATGTGACTCTATCAAGACATTCCAAAGCGCAGGGCTCCAGTTTAATAAGTACATTGCTGCATATTCTCCAAAGGTAAGCAAATGGTTTTCAGCATGAGATGATGTGAACTTACAGAGATCCTCTGCAATCGATTGTCGTCCGTTAATTTTAGTTAAAAGGTGTTGATAGGGTGACTTATTTAATTTTGGTTCGACCTCAATTAAATTTTCATCATCACCAATTAGTTCCTGCTTAATTTTTTGAATATACGGTACGAGTGGACCGGCTATATCATCAGCATAGATTTGATCGCCAAGCATGAAAAGTGAACTAGGTCTTAATGTAAAATTTTGATCATGTTCTTTTATTAAATCATCTGCTTTGGCTAAAGTATCTTCCCCTTTACCGTGGGGCTTTCTGCAGGAACCATACAGAATGGTTGAATGTTTGTTAGTGTTAATAAAAAATGCAGGATAGTCAAATCCTTCATATACAAGTGATTCTGGATGATCTGAAGATAAGAGCTGCAGACTGCCTAAATCATATTCCTCTAATCCTTTTTTAAAGAATAAGTTATAACCCAAAAATTGATTAACAGGAAACTCACCTCGTGTTGGCATTAATTTTATGAGATGAATATATAGGTGTTTCCCTAAACGAACGGTCTTTGTTTTAGTTCTTATTGACAAAGGTTGATTTTTTGAACCTTGTGTTTGCTTCTCATACAATCCAGCATTTATTGAATAATCCTTGCTCGTAGCAAGCCAAATAAACACCTGTGAACGTTCCACTCTACGAAGGATAGGACCGGACAGAATAACAGGAAGCCTCATCATTTCCAGTCACCCCTAACTAGGTATTTTTATTACTTTATTCAAGGAAGAGTGCATTTGTGAGGCAGGTGGCGTTGGACAAGCTTCGGGGAGTGGCAGTGGTCAACCTAAACCAGTGAAACGGTCTTCATGGGAGAGATGAAGACCAAAACGGTGAGTAAAAGTGAGTGAAACGGTCTTCATAGGAGAGATGAAGACCAAAACGGTGAGAAAAAACGAGTGAACGGTGTTCATAGGAGAGATGAAGACCAGAACGATCAGTAAAGGCAAGTGAAACGGTCTTCATAGGAGAGTTGAAGACCAAAATGGTGAGAAAAAGCGAGAGAATCGGTCTTCATAGGGGCAATGAATACCAAAATGATTAGTATAAGCGAGTGGAACGGTCTTCATAGGAGAGATGAAGACCAAAACGGTGAGTAAAAGCGAGAGAAACGGTCTTCATAGGAGAGATGAAGACCAAAACGGTGAGAAAAAGCGAGTAAAACGGTCTTCATAGGAGCAATGAAGACCAAAATGGTGAGAAAAAACGAGTGAAACGGTCTTCATATCGCTAGCTCCCCCCGAATTCCTCGACAAACTTCGGGAAGTGACAGGCACCACCCCACACCAGGCACCACCCCACAATCACCATCCCTTGCCTATTTCCGCCAACTTCTTTAAACTCAAACTAGGTATCTTAAGGATGGGGTGAAGGAAAGGTGAGTGTTGACCAAAACCAAACCTTTGATATTATTGATGTTTGTTTGTTAGCGGGGAAAATTATGCTTCGTAGTGGGGCTGAGACGTATAGGGTAGAAGATACAATGATGAGAATAGCGGCAGCTTATGGGATAAAGGAGACTCATAGCTATGTCACGCCAACAGGAATCATTTTTTCTGTAAGCAGTAAAACCCCCACACAGCTTGTAAGAATAGTTGATCGTTCTACAGATTTGCAAAAGGTTGCAAAAGTAAATGGTGTTTCGAGACAAATAAGCAACGGGGAATTATCGGTTGAAGAGGCATATGCTCATTTAAAGGAAATTGAACTAGATGCTCACGCCTACCCGATTTGGGTACAAATTGGGGCAGCTTCGATCGCAAGTGGTTGCTTTTTAATTATGTTTCAAGGTGGCTGGACGGATTTTCTTCCAGCAGTTATTGCGGGCGGAATCGGATTTTCAAGCTTAATCTATCTTCATCGATTAGTCGAAATAAAGTTCTTTGCTGAATTTTTAGCATCACTTATCATCGGTCTACTATCTGTTTTATTTGTCACGCTTAATATTGGTGCTGAGCTGGATAAAATTATTATCGGTTCTGTTATGCCGTTAGTACCTGGTTTGCTCATCACAAACGCAGTGAGAGACCTTATGGCAGGTCATTTAGTATCCGGAATATCAAAGGGAGCAGAAGCCTTTTTAACCGCATTTGCCATCGGAGCGGGTGTTGCGGTTGTTTTCTCGTTTTATTAACATTTCTGGATAGCAATACAGCTTTCTTATAAGGAGGGCTTCATTTGATTGAACAGCTTATAACAAGCTTTATCGCATCAGCAGCATTCGGAATCATCTTTAATGCACCTGTTAAGGCATTATTTCGATGTGGTTTCGCTGGAATGGTTGGCTGGATGATTTATATCGGGTTGTTTGAGTATTCTAATGACAGTGTTTTTGCTTCTTTAATTGCCTCTTTTGTTATTGCAATTATTAGTCAATACTATGCAAAGAAGCATAAAACGCCTGTGATTATATTTAACGTGTCCGGAATTATTCCGTTAGTGCCGGGAGGACTAGCGTATGATGCGATGAGGCAAGTGGTGGAAAATGACTATAATGCTGCGATACCACTTGCAGCAAAGGCCTTTATGATTTCTGGTGCAATTGCAATAGGATTGGTTTTATCAGAGGTGATGAATCAGATCATTCGAAAGGCAAAGCAGAAGCGAAATCATGAATTTACGAAGTCATAAAATAAAAAAGTGTTTTTAAAACCTTAATAATTTTGACTGACTAATGTATAATGTTTTAATCACTTATAGAGAGGTATATATAATGAATGCATTTATAAAAAATCAAATTGAACATTTTCAGGAAAAAAATCAAAATCGTGGACGTTTATTAGTTAGCTGTCCGGACCAACCTGGTATTGTCTCAGCAATATCAACATTTTTATTTGAGCATAATGCTAATATTATTGAATCAAGTCAGTACTCTACAAATCCTGAGGGCGGTACTTTTTTCATTCGAATTGAATTTGAATGTCCAAACTTAAAAGATAAAGCACAAAAGATGGAGGTCCAGTTTAATCAAATTGCAGAGAAATTTTCAATGGACTGGAACTTTACGCATGTATATAATTTGAAAAAAGTGGCGATTTTCGTCTCAAAAGAATTGCACTGCTTACTTGAGCTTCTATGGGAATGGCAAAGCGGCGACTTAATGGCAGATATCTCGCTTGTCGTTAGTAATCATGAAGAAGCAAGGGAAGTCGTTGAATCACTAAATATTCCGTTCTATCATATTCCTGCCAACAAGGATATTCGTGAGCAAGTAGAAGATCAACAACTTCAGCTTCTAAAAGAGCATGATATTGATTTAATTATTTTAGCGCGTTATATGCAAATTTTAACGCCGAAGTTTGTATCTGCAAATCCAAACAAAATTATCAATATCCACCATTCCTTCTTACCAGCCTTCGTTGGTGCAAGACCATATGAAAGAGCATATGGACGTGGAGTGAAATTAATTGGAGCAACGTCCCATTATGTAACAAATGATCTTGATGAAGGTCCAATTATTGAGCAAGACATTAGCCGTGTGGATCATCGTGATAATGTTGATAGCTTGAAAAAAATTGGTCGTAACGTTGAACGAAGTGTGTTAGCAAGAGCAGTAAAATGGCATCTTGAAGACCGTATTCTTGTTCACGAAAATAAAACAATTGTCTTCTAATATAAGTGGCTCAAGGGAAAGTATATTCCTTGAGTCACTTTTTTGTTGTGCATTCAACAGCTGATGATACAATAATAGCAACTTATCTTTTTAGCGGAGGTATACGATGAAACGATTAACTGGCAAAACAATTGCTCTTGCAGGTCAGCGTAAATCAGAGGAACTTAGTAAGCTAGTAGAAAACCTTGGTGGTGTTGCACTAATTCGACCAGCACAGGGAACAGTTTTTTTAGATGATACAAATGTTGAAAAAGAAATAAAGGCCTTAATAGAAGGAAATTTTAACTGGTTGATTTTCACTACGGGAATTGGAACAGACAAGCTCTATCAAACTGCGGTAAACATGGGGTTAGGTGACCAATTTATTGATGCACTAAATAGTTCGAAAATTGCGGCAAGGGGCTATAAAACGGTGAATGTTCTTAAAAAGCTTGGAATAAAACCAGATGTCAGGGATGATGATGGAAGTACAGCTGGTTTAGTGAGAGAGTTGAGAGCACATTCATTTTCAGGGTTAAGTGTTGCTCTTCAGCTACATGGTGATCCGGCACCGTTATTAATTGACTTTTTAAAGGAGCAGGGTGCAGAATATCGTGAAATTTTACCTTATCAGCATATCCCGCCAAAGCCAGAGGTCATGGAGCAGCTTGTAAGTGAAATACTTGAAGGGAAAATAGATGCTGTTAACTTTACAAGTACTCCTCAAGCAAGATTTTTAATGGCTCATGCCAAGGAAAAAGGTGTAGAAAAGGAAGTTTTACATGCATTTTCTACGAATGTGATAGCAGTATCTGTTGGGAAAGTAACCGCTCAAGCATTGCGTGAGGTTGGCATTACAAGAATGGTTGTTCCTGAGGAAGAAAGAATGGGAAGTGCAATCATTGCACTTGTAAACTATTATAAGCAAGAAGAAGAGAATAAGTAAGAAAGAGCGAATCGTTTGATTCGCTCTTTTTGCGCCCTCTTATGAGCGATTAATAAAGAATGGTAGCTCCTCTACCCCTACTAATCGAGCATATGTAAATAATTGACCTTTGTGGTGAATTTCATGGTCTTTTCCACTTTCAAGCAAAGCGATTCCAGGCATATTCATCCCAGCAAATTCAATGATTTGATCAAGTTGATCATCTGTAAGAGATTCTAAAAGAGACTTTGTTTCCTCAGTTTCCTTCTGGACAGTCTCTTTTAATTCATTCACCGTTTTAACCTCTGGCTGTGCAGCCGGTGGTGTAAAAGCACCGTTCTTTACAGTTTGAGCAAACATGCCCATTGCACTTGTCATATGTAAAACAAGTTCAGAAAGTGCCATAGCCCCTTCCCATGGTTTGTAAGAAATATGTTGATCTTCTAATTTTTCCACGATTTCAAGCAGGACTTTTCGGTGACTCATCCAGCCGCTGATTAATGCACTTTTTTGTGTCATTTGACTCGCTCCTCTTTATGTTAAAATCGTTCATCCGTTGTTTATTATAAAGTATTTTAGACGAAATGATGAGTAATTGGATTGCAAGCCATATTTCTTTTGTTAGCGCTTTATCTATACTATAATAAAAATTGTGAAAAATTTTAACTAAACGATAATTTACATAGGATGGTGGAAAGAATGAAATATCGTCAGCTAGGAGATACAGACCTTAAAATTAGTGAATTAAGCTTTGGAACATGGGCTATTGGTGGATCATGGGGAAAATCAGATGACCAGGAAGCATTAAGAGGTCTAGAGCGTGCAATGGATGCCGGTGTTAACTTCTTTGATACAGCTGATGTATACGGTGATGGACATAGTGAGGAATTACTTGCTAAAGCTACAAAAGGAAAGGAAGATAAAATTCATATTGCGACAAAGTTCTGTCGAGCAGGTGATATTTTTGATCATGAAACCTATTCTGAAAAAGCTGTTACTGAATATTGTGAGGCAAGCTTAAAGCGCCTTCAACGTGACACAATTGATCTTTATCAAATTCATTGTGCCCCTTTTGAAATCTTAAAAAGTGGACAGGTTTTTGAAGTATTAGATAAGCTTCAACAACAAGGAAAAATCCGCCACTATGGTGTGAGTGTAGAAACAGTGGAGGAAGGATTATTTTGTTTAGATCAAGCAAATGTGAAGGCGCTACAAGTTATTTTTAATATCTTCCGTCAAAAAGCTATCCCTGAATTGCTTCCACAAGCAAAGGAAAAAGGTGTAGGCTTATTAGCTCGTGTACCTTTAGCAAGTGGATTACTAACGGGTAAATTCACAAATCAAGCTAAATTTGAAGAAGACGATCACCGTAATTTCAATAAAGACGGCGAACACTTCAATGTTGGTGAAACCTTTGCCGGTGTAGAGTTCTCAAAAGGTGTTGAGCTAAGTCAACAGCTGGAATGGATTTCAGAAGGTCGTGGCAATATGGCAAGAGCAGCACTTCGCTGGATTCTTGATCATGAAGAAATCACAACTGTTATCCCTGGCTTTAAAACGGTAAAGCAAGTTGAAGATAATTTACAAGCTACAGAAGTGCCTTCCTTTAGTGCAGTGGAGCTGAAGAGGCTTTCTGAGTTTTATCAAGATCGCATTCATCCGAATGTTCGTGGGGTTTATTAAAAAGTGAGAAGCTGGAGCCTATGTGTGCTCCAGCTTTTTTGTGGAGATGATGCTTCGTATGCAAGAATATCGAAATAGTTGCAAGATAACATTACGAAGTTACAAGATTATTAGCCGAACATGCAAAATAACAAAATAAGTCGCAAAAAAATTAGGCTAACCTGCAAGAACCTCACAATTTAAACAGAAAAAAGCTGTTTACCTCCCAAAGTAAACAGCTGAAACAATCATTATAAGCTTGATTCCTTCCACTCTAGAGCAGGTGAAGTGGCTTTCTTTCTACTTTGCACGAACTTATACATGAAAATAACAAGTATTAAAAACAAGCCGGCAAAAAGATACAATGTTTCATAGCCTAATTGAGCAACCACGATTCCTAAAACGAATGAACCAGTCGCAATTCCGGTATCAAAAAGTGTAAAAAATGTTGCTGTTGCATGGCTGCTGCGATGATGATCTGTTGCTTGAATAGCCAGTGTTTGGAGGCAAGGCACAACAGTTCCGTAACCTAAGCCAATAAATGCTCCGGCAAAAAGCAGCATAAAGGCGCTGTGTGAAATACTTAATAACAATAAACCAATCATAAATAAAGCCAAAGCAGGGTAAATCACAACATTTGGCCCCTTTGTATCATACAAACGACCACTGAATGGTCTTGCAATAATCATAGCTACGGCAAATACAAGGAAAAAGTAACTTGCTGCTTCTATTAAATTTAATTCTTTAGCATACATCGAAATAAATGAAAGAACACTAGAATACGTAAATGCAACTAAGCTTCCTACAAGTGCAATTGGAAGGGCCTTTTGATCAATTAAATCGCTGAATTGCAGGCGTTTCTTTTCAACTTGAGCTGTTTTCTTAACCTCCGCCATTTTACTAAATGCCGTAAATAACACACCGATTGTAATTAATGAAGCTAGAACAAGAAAAAGAATTGAAAAAGATACATATTGTAAAAGAGTAAGTGAAATGAACGGACCACACACAACGGCAAGGTTCATAGACATGGCAAAATATCCAAGGCCTTCACCACGTCTTTTCAGGGGTACAATGTCTGCGGCAATTGCACCCGTTGCTGTAGAGGCAATACTGAACCAAATCCCGTGAACAAATCGTAAAACTAATAAAAGGGCATAATTCTCAACCCATAGATACATAAAAGAAAAAATGGTAAAAAGAATCATGCTGATCATCAATGTTTTTTTCTTCCCGAAATCCTGAATCAGCTTCCCTGAAAAAGGTCGCACAATAATCGCAGATAACATAAATATTGTAATAATTAAACCTGCATCAACGCTTGAGCGGCCGAGTTCATCAACCACATAGATTGGTAAAGATGTTAGCAGACCATAAAAAGCAACAAATATGAAAAAATTACTTAAAAAGATACTAATAAAGCCTTGTGTCCAAATTGGCTGTTTTTCTTGAGAGTTCATTAGGCTTATTCCTCCTAGCTTTATTCTGTTTTTCCGAGTTTTGTTAATAAGGTAAATAACTGATCTTGCTCCTGATCTGTAAGCTGTAAGGTCATTTCTTTTTCAAATCTTTTTACATCTTCTTCAACAGTAGGCAATGTTTCCAGTGCTTTTTCCGTAAGAGAAACAAGTCGTTCACGTTTGTCATTTCCAGAAGTTCGATTTATCCAGCCACCTTCTTCGAGCTTAACAAGTGTTCTTGTTACAGTAGGTGCTTCAACGTTTAAATATCGCCATATATCACTTTGGGTCATAGGGCCGTTTGTTTTAAGGCAGTACAGAATAGACCATTGTGAGCTGTATAGATCATGCTTTTGTAAATATTCATTAACTTCCTTTGTCATATGTCTAGTTTTTTGATACAACAAATGAAAAAGTTTATTTGTGTTATCCAATTCTTTTCACCTCAAATTATTTACCTAAGTAAGTATTATCGTATCTGAGAGATATTTACCTAGGTAAATATCCGCTTATACTAAGATAACAGAAAAACAAATTTTGTAAAGTGGCATGATTTCAAGTATGCGTTTACAACTATCTGCTTTTTTTAATTACATAATTACACCAATAGTTTCATAATCTATCAATCTTCTTTCAAGCCAACTAAAATATGGGCATAGAAGGATTTAAACTCAAGGATTTTTGAATGAAATGCAAACGCTTCCTATATTTAAAAATTTACAAGGTGAAAAAAGGAGAGCATATAATGTCAACTTTACGTGAAGAAGCAATAAAGATGCATAAGGATAATAAAGGTAAGCTAGGTGTGCACTCTAAGGTTCCAGTTCGAAATGCTAAAGATCTAAGCTTAGCTTATTCTCCAGGTGTTGCAGAGCCGTGCTTGGACATTCATGAAGACGAAAGTAAGGCATATGAGTATACAATGAAGGGTAATTTAGTTGCGGTTGTTTCTAATGGTACGGCTGTACTAGGCCTTGGTAATATTGGACCAAAAGCAGCAATGCCTGTTATGGAAGGAAAAGCACTATTATTTAAATCATTTGCTGATGTGGATGCATTTCCTATTTGTTTGGATACAACTGATTCAGATAAAATCGTTGAAACTGTAAAGCTGCTTGAACCAACCTTTGGTGGAGTGAATTTAGAGGATATTGCAGCTCCACATTGCTTTGAGATTGAAGAAAGATTAAAGAAAGCGTGCGATATTCCAATCTTCCATGATGATCAACATGGCACGGCGATTGTGACTGCTGCTGGATTGATTAATGCTTTAAAGCTAGCGGGCAAAAAAATTGAAAACATCTCAGTGGTTGTAAATGGTGCAGGAGCTGCAGGTGTTGCGATTGTAAAGCTGCTTCTTCATATGGGTGTGAAGGATGTTGTTTTATGTGATACAAAAGGAATTATTTATGAAGGTCGCCAGATAGGAATGAATCCATTTAAAGAAGAATTGGCAGCCATCACAAATAAAGATCAAAAGCAAGGTAACTTAGAGGATGCTCTTAAAGGAGCAGACGTATTTGTTGGTGTATCTGTTGCAGGAGCTGTTACGAAGGAAATGGTTGCTTCGATGAACCAAGATCCAATCATTTTTGCAATGGCGAACCCTGTACCGGAGATTATGCCGAATGAAGCGAAAGAAGCAGGTGCACTTGTTGTGGGAACAGGACGTTCTGATTTTCCTAACCAAGTGAACAATGTTCTTGCATTCCCTGGCATTTTCCGTGGTGCACTAGATGTTCAAGCAAAAGAAATTAATGAAGAAATGAAGCTCGCAGCTGTGTATGCAATTGCTGAGTTAATATCAGAACGAGATTTAACGAGCGATTACGTAATACCGGATCCATTTGACCGAAGAGTAGTTGCATACGTTGCATCAGCTGTTGCAAAGGCAGCAATGGATACAAATGTTGCCCGTAAACAAATGAATACAGATGAATTAAAAAATCGCTTATTAACCTTAGTGGAAGAAAAACAAGCTGTGTTATCATAAAAAAGTGTAGGCTGTTAAGAAATCATCTTAACAGCCTTTATTACGCTATAGTCAGCCCAAAATAGGAAGCTTCATTTTATATCTTTACAGCACTACTTTTCACATTCCACGTCTTCTTCCAAGAATAACTCGCAAATAATAAAACGGAAAATGCAACTAAGGCAATAATCGAGAAGGTAATAAACCCTGAAGCGTAAGAGCCTGTTAATTCCTTCAATGTCCCTAAAATATTAGGTAAAAAGAAGCCTCCAATTCCTCCGGCAGCTCCAACAATACCTGTGATCATGCCAATTTCTTTTTGAAAGCGTTGTGGAACTAGTTGAAATACAGCGCCATTTCCCATTCCTAAGCACATCATTCCTACAAAAAGTAAGGCAGTGATGGCAAATAAAGGGGGTAATTGACTAACACCAAGCATACAAACAGCAACACCGATGAAAAGGAAGGATAACACCTTTACTCCACCGATTTTATCTGAAATAAGTCCACCAACAGGACGGAAAAAGCTACCTGCGGCAACACATAAAGTAACGAAATCCCCAGCTTGAACGGACGTTAATTTGTATTCATCAACGAAAAACATACTGAGAAAGCTAGATAATCCTACAAACCCACCGAATGTGACGCTGTACAAAATGCAGAAAAACCATGTGTCTTTATGAGCAAATACTTTAAAGTAATTAGCTAAAGGCTGAGGAGCTGGTTGTGAAGGAGCATCCTTCGCTAAAATCATAAAAATGATGAATGTAATGAAAAGCGGAATGAGTGCAAACCCCATCGTCACATGCCAACCGAACTGTTCTGCCAAACGAGGACCAAATAAAGTAGCAAATAATGTACCACTGTTACCTGCTCCTGCAATTCCCATTGCCAACCCTTGCAAATGTGGAGGGTACCATCTACTTGCCATTGGTAAGGCAACGGCAAAGCTGGCCCCTGCTACCCCCAACAATATCCCAATCATAAATAGTTCTGGCATTGTATTTCCGGCAAGTAAACCCCAAAGCAATGGAATAGCTGTAATTGACATTCCTAAAGTAGCAGTCTTCTTTGGACCAAACCGATCTGTTAAAATTCCTAAAACAATTCGGAAAAATGAACCTGCAAGAATTGGAATTGCAACAATCAATCCTTTTTGTGATGGAGAAAGCCCAAAATCCTGTGTAATAAACACCCCAAGTGCGCCAAGCATAACCCAAATCATAAAGCTAACATCAAAATACAGAAACGAGGAAAAAAGTGTTTTCGGGTGACCACTAGTTTTTAAATCCGATAGTTTCATGTTAAATCTCCTTCCAAATGTCCTAGATTTGTTTTTTGTGATTATTCAAATTTTCTGACTTATTTCATGGTGCTATTATATTTGGCAAAAAAGAAGTAGGAAAGATACTTGTAAATAAATATGACATGGAAATATTTATTTAAGATATTTCTTTATTACTCCAAAAATCCATATAGTAGAAACTCAGAATTTGTGTGAGGAAATCTAACGTAAATAGTTAGAATTTAACTAATATATGAAATAATGTTTTTATGTTAAAAGTCAGAGAATATTTGCTGGAGGGTGAACATGAAGCAGAAATTAGTGGTAATCGGTAACGGAATGGCAGGTGTTCGCTGTGTTGAAGAAATTTTAAAGCATAATCCAGAGCTATATACCATCTCCATCATTGGCAGTGAACCCCACCATAATTATAATCGGATTTTATTATCTTCTGTTCTACAAGGAGAAGCAAGGTTTCAAGATATCACGATTAATGATGCTATATGGTATGAGGAGAATGATATTACCCTGTTTTCCGGAGAAACAGCAACAGAAATTGATACGGAAAAGAAGATGGTTATAACGGATAAAAATCATGCCATTTCTTATGACAAACTAATTCTAGCCACTGGATCATCACCTTTTGTACTTCCGATACCAGGGGTTGAAAAAGAGGGAGTTGTGACATTTCGTACGATTGCGGACTGTAAAAATATTTTAGAGGCTGCAAAACACTATAAAAATGCAGTCGTAATTGGTGGAGGAGTATTAGGGCTAGAGGCCGCAAGAGGCTTGGTAAATCTAGGGCTAAATGTAAAGGTTATTCACAATACAGAGTACCTCATGCAGCGTCAGCTTGATTCGGTCTCGTCAAAAATGCTTCAGCATCGGTTAGAGCAACAAGGAATTGAATTTATTTTAGGAAAAGTCACCGAACAGATAATAGGAGATAAGCGAGTGAACGAATTGGCATTTACCGACGGTACTTCTGTAGAAGCTGATTTAGTTGTGATGTCTGTAGGTGTTATCCCTAATTCTGTTTTAGCGAAGAAAAGTGGAATCATAACAAACCGGGGAATTATTGTGAATGATTTTATGGAAACAAGTGTTAGTGATATTTACGCAGTTGGTGAATGTGTTGAGCATAACGGGATTGTCTATGGTTTAGTAAAACCGCTTTATGAACAGGGGCAAGTTTTAGCAAAACATCTTTGTCAGTTAAACCCTCAAGGATATGAAGGATCTGTTTTATCAACTAGCTTAAAGGTGCCCGGGGTGGATCTTTTTTCGGTTGGGGATTTTACGGAGGATTCCTCAACTAAATCGTTAACTATGTTAAATGAAATACATTCTGTTTATAAAAAAATTGTTCTTCGCGGTGATATTATCGTTGGAGCTGTATTATATGGAGAAACAAAAAATCAGTCAAAGCTCCTCGATCTGATTGTAAAAAGAAGGCATGTAAGTGATGAAGAGAAGAGGCAGCTCCTTCAAGCAGCTGATAAAGATTCTTCTAGCATCAAAGCAATGAAACAAAGTGAAATCATCTGCAACTGCAATGGTGTGACAAAAGGGTCAATTATTGAAGCTGTTCAGCAGAATGAATTAACAACCGTCCAGGAAGTAAAGCAATGTACAAAAGCATCCAGTTCATGTGGTGGCTGTAAACTACTCTTGTCAGATTTGCTAGATTATATTCAAAGTGACGAATGTGATGAATTGTTTGAAAGAAAGTCATTATGTACTTGTACAACACTTACAGAAGATGAAGTAGTTTTACAAATTCAACAAAAAAATCTCTCTTCATTACAAGATGTTTTTACCCAGCTAAACTGGCTATCTTTAGAAGGATGTGCGGGCTGTGTGCCGGCTATTCAATATTATTTAGCCATGATTTACCCAGACCATGCAGAAAAAAATCAATTCTTTTATATGAATGATAACTTAAAAGCTCAGCACATGAGTGATGGAACTTATTCCATTATCCCACAAACATATGGAGGAAAAGTATCAGCGAAGCAATTACGAAACATTGCAGCTGTTATGGAGAAATATCAACTAACAGACGTTGGTCTAACAACTGAACAACGATTCCAATTAAAAGGAATTAAGCAAGAAGATATCGGAGCTGTATGTACAGACTTAGGAATACGTTTACGTCCGGTGAACATTCATACAATCCATCATGTGAACACCTACTACAGTGAAAAAAAATGTCAGTGTCATACAGGAGTATCATTACAACTCTCCATTCAACTAGAAAAGGAAATGGAATTGATCTTAACACCACATGAGATTAAGTTAAGTGTGTCCCCATGCAAGCATCATGACCTGGAAATGAGGACGAATGATATTCACTTAGTTGGAGTTGAAAGAGGCTTTGAAATGTATGTTGGAGGAAGCTGCTCTCCACAACTACAGCAAGGTGAGTTATTTAGCATCGCAAGTGATCATGATGAAGCTAAAAGATTAATCTGTGGGTTTGTCCAATATTATCGAGAAACAGCCAATTATTTAGAAAACATAAGCGAATGGATCAATCGTGTTGGAATCATTCATATAAGAGAAGTGTTATTTGAAGAAACTCTTTGTGATCAGTTAGTAGAGAGACTTGAAGCTGAAATGATGATAAATGTAGAAAAAATTTAACTAGTTTTAAAGATTAATTGAAAAAAGGATGGATGTGCCTTGACCGATTTATTATTAAAGTATTTCAGGACAAAGCAACAAGAGGTCCAAACGGAAAAAGTATATGATACTCAATGTCCATTTTGCAGTATGCAATGTAAAATGCAATTGATTGAGCAGTCGATCGTATCAAGAAAAACGTATAAAACAATAGGGAAAGATAACCCAACCTCACAAGGAAGATTATGTATTAAAGGAATGAATGCCCATCAGCATCCGTTCCATCAGGATCGAATATTGCATCCATTACTGAAAGTGGATGGAGAATTTGTTCGAATTACATGGGACGAAGCCCTTCAACATGTTAAAAAGCAGTTTGAGGAAATCCAAGCAGTGGATGGCCATGAGGCTTTGTCGATTTATGGCAGTGCATCGATCACAAATGAAGAAGCCTATCTGCTAGGGAAATTTGCAAGGGTAGCACTAAAAACGCCATATATTGATTACAATGGCCGTCTTTGTATGTCAGCAGCAGCTACTGCAGCCAATCAAACATTTGGGTTAGATCGAGGTCTTACCAACTCATTACAAGAGGTACCATTTACTCGAGTGATAATCCTAGCAGGAACAAATATTGCTGAATGCCAGCCAACGATCATGCCTTATTTTGAAAAAGCAAAAGAAAATGGTGCTTATATTATTGCGATTGACCCAAGAGAAACACCAACAACACAACTTGCTGATTTGCATCTTATGGTCAAACCGGGAATGGATGCGGCACTAGCTAACGGATTATTAAAGGTTATTATTGATGAAGGCTTGGTGGATGAAGAATTTGTTAAAGAACGAGTAACAGGTTTTGAGGAAGTGCGAAGCTACGTGAATACATTATCTCTAGACGAAATTGCTGAGATGACAGGAGTTCCGGTCGATCAGATGAAGACAGCGGCAATAAAATTTGCTGATGAAGAATCCGGGATGCTTTTTACAGCTAGAGGAGTAGAACAGCAAATCGATGGAACAGCGGCCGTCCGCAATATATTGAATTTTTTACTTGCAACAGGCAAAATCGGAAAGCCCTTCTCTGGATATGGAGCGATTACGGGGCAGGGAAATGGACAGGGGGCGCGTGAGCATGGACAAAAAGCAGACCAGCTTCCTGGATATCGATTAATTGAAAATGAGGAGCACAGGGAACATGTAGCCAAAGTATGGGGAATCGATAAGGATGAACTTCCTGGCAAGGGAGTATCAGCATATGAAATGTTTCAGAAAATCAATCATGGTGATATCACAGGTATGCTACTCGTCTGTTCTAATCCTGTTGTTTCTAATCCAAATGCCAATTTTGTGAAAGCAGCATTAAAGAAGTTAAAGTTTTTGGTAGCTGTTGATATGTTTATATCAGAAACTGCTCAGCTTGCGGATTTAATTCTCCCTGCCTCATCCTATCTAGAAGATGAGGGCACGATGACAAATCTTGAAGGACGTGTAACGTTAAGGGAAGCAAGTCGTCCATGTCCAGGTGAAGCAAAGAATGATTGGCAAATTATCTGCGAGATTGCAAAGGTGCTAGGAAAAGAGAAATATTTTCCGTTCCAAAAAGCAGAGGATATCTTTAATGAATTAAGAGAAGCAAGCCGCGGAGGAGCAGCAGACTATTATGGGATTACGTATGATAGAATCCGCAAAGAACAAGGCATCCTCTGGCCATGTCCGGATTTAGATCACCGAGGAACCAGCAGACTATTTGAAGAATCCTTTGCTCATGAGGATGGCAAAGCAAGGATGGTTCCTGTGTCTAATATTTCAGAATTACCAAAAGAAAAGCCTAGTGAGGAATTCCCCCTTTATTTAACAACCGGCCGTATCATGTCACACTATTTAACAGGAGTACAAACGAGAAAAAGTGCTGCACTCGCAGCAAGAAACTTTGAATCTTACTTAGAAATCCATCCTGGAACAGCGAAAAAATACAACATTGAGCAAAACACCCTTGTTTCCGTCTCATCTAGAAGGGGGACGATTAAAGTTAGAAGTAAAATCTCTGATACCATACGACCAGACACCGTATTTGTTCCTTTTCATTGGGCGGAAGATCAAAACGTCAACATGCTAGTCGGCGAAGACCTAGACCCATCCTGTAAAATGCCCGGATTTAAAGTAAGTGCTGTGAATATTGCGCCAGTTAATTAATTGCCAAGGAAATCGACATACAGTCGATTTCTTTTTTTGATTACACCATATTCAATCTTATTAGAGTAAAAAGTTCATTATAAAAGATGTGACATTCCATAGACGCTCTACTTGGCATCCAAGTTATTCCTCATGAAAAAACTACTTAATCACTTTATGTGGAAAAAGTGAATATAACCATTTACGAAAATAAATAAATAAAGATAATTACCGATTAAAGATAATAATCACTTTATTCATGATAAAGTAGGGGCTAGGGGGTTTTTTAAAAGGACTTCCGTATAGTGTAATAAAAAGGAGTGTTACGTACATATGAACGAGGACATCTCAAAAATTAATTATCAAGAAGTTATAGACTATTCACATGATCCCATCATCATCCATTGCAACCATAAAATTATTTATATTAATCAGGCTGCTGCCACTTTTTTTAAATGTAGTCCGGAAGAAGTGATAGGGGCAGATCCATTAGATATCTTTCAGGAATCTTCTAAACAAGCAATTACAAAAAGAATCAGCTCTGCTTATGACAAACCCGCGGAAGTAATTGAAGAGTTTGTCTATAAAATGGATGGGACAAAGGTTGAAGTGGAATTGTATTGTCACCCTTTAAAAATTGGAGATACAAAAGCTATTCAAAGCGTAATAAAAGATATTACCGAAAAAAGGGAAGTTGAGAAAAGAAATATAGAAACAGTAAGAGAAATAAATGAGTTAGCAACTACCCTTGTTCCTCTATTCAGAGGTGTTGTAGTCCTCCCTTTAGTTGGATCAATTGATGAAGGTAGAGCAACCTATTTAATTAATCATGTCCCAATTAAAGTAAAAGAGAGCAATGTAGAATGTATCATTATTGATTTTTCAGGAATCTATAAGTTAGATCATCTAGTAGCTGATATACTCTTTAAAATCACCAATGTGATGTCCATGTTAGGGGTGAAATGTATCATTTCAGGCATGCGTCCTGAGTTGGCGGTAATTGCTCTTGAATTAGATATCAATATAGCAGGAATCAGCTCATTTTCGACTGTTCAGGAAGCCATATGTTCTCTTGATTAAACCTCTCTATCCTTTTGCAAAAATGGTTGTATAAACAGTAAACTTATCTCGATCTATAGCCCTAGTCACTTCATGAAAAGTTACTGTAGAATAACGAATCCTTTTAAAAATACCCTTTTCTTAAACACTCATATAATTTTCAAAACCGGGAAGGATATGTCTATCAATTAATGAAAAGGATGTAAAAAACTAAAGTGAAAAAACTAAATTTGTTAATGATCCTTATGACCATTTTGCCTTGGCTGAGTGTTCCCCTACTTCGCGGCTTAACTTTTAAAAGATTTCTACCTGCCGCCTTATTCATGAGCCTTTATCTAGTTGCAGAAGGTCGATTCGCTGAAAAGAAAAAATGGTGGTGGTTTCCTTTCAATGTTCGACCTAATGTAGCTGCGGAATTGCCATTAATTTTTGGTCCGTTTTTAGTAGGTTCACTCTGGATATTAAAATATACTTATGGAAAATTTAATCTTTATCTACTCATTAACCTTTTAGTTGACTCAGTTTTTACCTACTTCGGAATAGAGTGGTTTAAGAAAATAGGTTATGTATCTTTAGTGAGACTTACAAAATTTCAATTATCACTTGTATTTTTAATAAAAACCTTTTTGTTATACGGTTTTCAAGTGGTTTATGAAAGGTACTTTCTGCAAAAAGCATCTTCTAACTAATAGTTAGACTTAAAAATATTAGACGAGTTCCCCTTATATATGGAATTACAAATAATATTCAAAAGCTACTTTTGCAATTAAATGAATGGTTTAAGGATATCCATGCTTAAACTTTTTGAAGATAACCAGTATGTATATTGGTTATCTTTTTCTATTTAAAGGATATATTTCACAAATTAACACACTTTTTTAGGGGATTAGGCCACCGTTGGTTAGGTTTTAATCAGTTGAAAGAGATGTGTTTTTTTATTTTTAAAAGTTTCCTTGCTCTAGAATTTTGCAAATCAATGATTAATGATAGGTGACCGAATTTAAAGGGTTCAATACATACTTTTCAAACTAATTCCAACAAAACCATGTTAGAAAACCTAACATGTATGTTAAATGTATCATTTAGCCGTGATATAGTTGAGGAAACTTTCCAAGGGGAGGAAAATCGAGTGAATAAAAAGAAGCTTGTACTAATAGGAAATGGAATGGCCGGAGTAAGAGCAATTGAGGAAATTCTAAAAATATCCCAAGATTCATTTGACATCACGATTTTTGGAACAGAACCGCACCCAAACTATAATAGAATTTTATTATCAAAGGTTTTACAAGGAGATACAGAAGTAAAAGATATCACGCTTAATGACTGGGCATGGTACGAAGAAAACAACATCACACTCTATACCGGTGAAACAGTAACGAAAATTGACTCAGAAATGAAAGTCATCTACTCAGATAAAGAACGAGTTGTCCCATACGACGAACTTATTATAGCAACAGGATCTGTTCCGTTCATCCTACCTCTTCCTGGTGCGGACAAAGAAGGTGTGACCGCCTTCCGTGATATTAAAGATACAGACATCATGCTTGATGCATCTGAAAAATACAAAAAAGCAGCCGTTATCGGTGGAGGATTATTAGGTTTAGAAGCGGCTCGTGGTTTATTAAATCTTGGAATGGATGTAACTGTTATTCATATTGCTCCAACATTAATGGAACGCCAACTAGATCATACAGCCGGTAAGATGCTTCAGCAAGAATTAGAAAAGCAAGGAATGAACTTTTTACTAGAAGCATCAACTGCTGAAATCTACGGAGATGAACGTGTAGAAGGCTTAAGGTTTAAAGATGGAAGTGAACTTGAGGCTGATTTAGTTGTTATGGCTGTTGGAATTAAACCAAATATTGCCCTTGCTGGTGAAAGTGGACTTGAAACAAATAGAGGGATCGTTGTAAATGACTTTTTACAAACCAATCTTCCGAATGTATATGCCGTTGGTGAATGTGCTGAACATAATGGCATTCCATATGGCCTTGTTGCCCCTTTATATGAACAAGGAAAAGTGCTGGCAAAACATATTTGTGGTGAACAAACAGATGGATATAAAGGATCTGTCCTATCAACACAGCTAAAGGTTTCCGGAGTGGAAGTGTTCTCGGCTGGTGACTTTATGGAAGGTGATGATAAAAAGTCCTTAAAAGTCTTTGATGAACAAGATGGAATCTACAAAAAAATTGTGTTAAGAGGGAATAAAATCGTTGGTGCTGTCTTATTTGGAGATAGTAAAGAAGGCAGTCGACTGTTCTCGATGATAAAAAAAGGTGCAGATATTTCCGATACAGAAAAAATTAGCATTTTACAACCAATTGGTGAAGAAGCTGGAGAAAGCCTTGTTGCTTCCATGCCGGATGATGAAATCATTTGTGGATGTAATGGAGTTTCAAAGGGTGCAATTGTTCAGGCCATCCAAGAAAAGGGTTGTACAACTGTTGATGCGATTAAAGGCTGTACGAGTGCATCTCGTTCATGTGGAGGATGTAAACCATTGGTCGCGGATGTTTTACAATATACACTTGGCTCTGACTTTGATGCAGCTGCCCAAAAAGAAGCAATCTGTGGCTGTACAACATTATCAAGAGATGAAGTTGTAGAAGAAATTAAAGCAAAAGGCTTAACACATATTAAAG
Organism: Metabacillus sp. YM-086; assembly: GCF_048059995.1. Lineage (NCBI taxonomy): Bacteria > Bacillati > Bacillota > Bacilli > Caryophanales > Bacillaceae > Metabacillus > Metabacillus sp. YM-086. The sequence continues at coordinate 32,442 of NZ_JBLUOI010000050.1, forward strand.
AGGTAATGAATGTCCTTGAATGGAAATCTGAGGGCTGTTCAAAATGTCGCCCGGCTCTTAATTACTATTTAGCAATGGTTAACCCAACCGGCTATGCGGATGAAAGAGAATCACGCTTTGTTAATGAACGCATGCATGCAAATATTCAAAAAGACGGCACTTACTCTGTTGTTCCAAGAATGTACGGCGGTGTGACAAATGCAAGTGAATTGCGTCGGATTGCCGATGTTGTTGAAAAATATGAGATTCCATTAGTAAAAGTAACAGGTGGTCAACGTATTGACTTATTTGGGGTTAAAAAGGATGATCTACCGAAAGTATGGCAAGATCTTGATATGAACTCTGGTTATGCTTACGGAAAATCACTACGTACCGTAAAAACATGTGTTGGAGAAACATTCTGCCGCTTTGGAACACAAGACTCAATGGGCTTAGGCATTCGTTTAGAAAAGAAGTTTGAAGGTTTGCAAACACCTCATAAGGTAAAAATGGCTGTGTCTGCTTGCCCAAGAAGCTGTGCAGAATCAGGCTTTAAAGATATCGGCTTTATCGGAATTGATGGAGGCTGGGAAATTTATGTTGGTGGTAACGGTGGTACCCACGTACGTGGTGGAGATTTACTTTACAAAGTAAAAACAGATGATGAAGCAATGGAAATTACAGGTGCTTATCTACAATATTACCGCGAAACAGCAAACTATTTAGAACGTACCTCTGCTTGGATCGAACGCGTTGGCTTAGACCATGTCCAATCTGTTTTAGATGATAAAAAGAGACGTGCTGAGTTAAATGCTCGCATGGATGAAACATTATCTGTTTATAAAGATCCTTGGAAAGAAATTATTGAAGACCAGAAAACAAAGAAAGAGTTATTTGAAACAGTATCTTTATAGGGTGAAAATACAGAATATTTTGTCAGGGAGGACTTGGACATGAAAGAACTAACCAAAACGAAGGTGTATGTAGGAGCATTTCTAGAGCTACCAGAGCGAGTTGGTAAAACGGTCAAATTGGAGGAAGATAAAGAGGTTGCTGTTTTTAAGCTATCAAATGGGAAAATAAAGGCTATAGAAAATAAATGCCCACATAAAGGCGGCGTTTTAAGTGAAGGAATTGTCAGCGGTGAACACGTATTTTGTCCAATGCATGACTGGAAAATTTGCCTTGAAGATGGTGTTGTACAGGAACCAGATTTTGGTTGTGTGAAAACTTATGAAACAATCATTGATGACGGAGAGGTTTTTCTGTTAGTTTAATAAAGACGCTCTAGCTTATTGTGAAAATCTAAAGTATAGTAGTTGGATAAATTAACAATGGAGTTTCGAGAAACAAGTAAGGTTAGGTTGGATAGAGCCCTTACTTTAAAATCATAAAAAAGGTAGGGGGAGTAACGATGGGAATGAGCATTGGAAAGGTGTATCTAGTCGGAGCGGGTCCTGGAGATCAGGAATTAATCACTGTAAAAGGAATGGAAGCGATCAAGAAGGCAGATGTTATTCTTTATGATCGACTTGTAAACCCAAGGCTGCTTGAATACGCACCACCTACCTGTGAGCTAATCTATTGTGGGAAACTGCCTACTCGTCATTTTATGAGACAGCATGAAATCAATGCAACTTTAGCAGAGAAAGCATTAGCTGGCTTTACCGTTGTTAGATTAAAAGGCGGAGACCCAAGTGTTTTTGGTAGAGTAGGTGAGGAGGCCGAGGTTTTGGCAGAGCAAAATGTGCCATATGAAATCGTCCCCGGCATCACATCTGGTATTGCTGCTCCTCTATATGCTGGTATACCAGTAACACATCGAGATTATGCAGGATCATTCGCTGTCGTTACTGCCCATGATAAATCAAAAGAAGGTAAACCAAATATTGACTGGGAAGGCTTAGCAAGAGGCGTTCAAACAATTGCCTTTTATATGGGCATTTCAAACCTGGAGCATATTTGTGAAAATCTTGTGCTTCACGGTAAATCACCTGATACCCCAGTGATCATTATTAGGTGGGGAACATGGAGCAGACAGCAAAGTGTAGTAGGCACTCTTTCTACTATTGTTGAAAAAGTGCGAGAAGAAAAAATTCAAAACCCAGCCATTACATTAGTTGGCGATATTGTGGAAACAAGAGACAAAGTAAAATGGTTTGAAAATCAGCCTTTATTTGGTCAACAAATTTTATATGTTCGAGGAAGTGCTGAAGAAGAAAGCAATGCTCAGAACTTAAGAAATCAGGGTGCAGATGTGATTGAATGTCCTAAATGGACGGTAACAGAGAACGAAGTAGATAGTGAATTATTGGGGAGACTATCCTCATATAAGTCGATTTTATTTTTATCTTCCCAAGCAGTTACTGCCTTTTTCAATCAGTTGAAAAGGCATCGAGTTGATATTCGCCAGATTCGTGCAGAGCTTTGCTGTCAAAATGAAACAGCTTTAAACCAGTTAGAATTATTGGGATTATACCCTAGCTTGGAGATGCCTGGTCAAGAAAATCTTCTTATTGTTGGCTCTGAAATAACAGCTAAGAGAAAGCTAAATTTAGATTCTACCTATAAAGAATATGACTATCTAAGTATTTATCAATCCTATATTGATCAAAGATACGATTCAATTATAAAACGATCTATTGAAGATGCTGAACTTACATCGATTGTTTTTACTTCGGGAGATGCTGTGGAAACATGGATAAATGGAAAATTTCATGAAAACATGTTCTCTCAAGAAAATGAACAATCACTAGAAATTATTTGTGAAAATGATGAAGCATTAGACGCAGTTTTAAAGCACGGACTTCCTGCAAAATTAAATATGGAGTTATCTCTAATCTAATATAAGGCTGAATGCATAAAGGAGAACGTTATGCATTCAGCCTTGTTAGTTTTTAATATTCAATTTCTTCGTAATCCTTAGGTTGAGGAAGGGGTTGTTCAGGAAGGTTAATATTATATTCTGAAAAAGCTTCTGATTTTCTTTTGTATACTTTTCCCTTGTATGAATGTTCATTGTTTTTTTCATTGTTTCTTTGATCCATGCTAATCATCTCCTTCATCATCTTGTTATGTTTATCTTAACCATTATGAAGATTAACATGTTAAATGGAGATTTTTTTTATTTGGCGTGCCCAGCAAGCCGTAAATTGCTAATTGGTGAAAGTCCAATCTGAGTAAGTGCCAAGACGCTCAGTAGCT
>NZ_JBLUOI010000051.1:0-35260 GCF_048059995.1 Metabacillus sp. YM-086
AGCGCTGCAGTGATTGTTACAAGGTCAACCGGCTCTCCCTTATCAGAAAGGTCTAACATAGCGTTGTAAATTTTTTGGTGTGAAGCTCGATAGAAATCTTCTGGGATTAATAATTCTGATGTTAAAGTAATAGATGATGGTTGGAGAAATATAGCTCCTAATACAGCTTGTTCTGCTTCTATATTTTGTGGTGGTATACGATCACCAAGTACCTCGTTAATGATGATCACCGTCCTTCTACATTTATTATGAAAATATAAATCTATTTATTATTATACACCTAAGCAGCATGCTTAAGTATTGGGAAATTTTAATTCACTTTGCTAGTGCTTTTTCTAATAAAACCTATTTCACACTTTATTAAGTGTAAAAAAAAAGTGGCTCCGCTTCAAGATAAATTTCTCTCTTTCCACAAAACCACATCATTTTCCAACTTTTACTTATTGTTCTTTAACATGTACTTTAATCGTTGCATTTACTTCTGGATGGAGCTTTGCAGGTACATTTGTAAATCCTAAAGAGCGAATACCATCTGGTAAATCCAGCTTACGTTTATCTATTTTAATATTGTGTGATTTTTTCAGTTCATCTGCAATTTGCTTGCTTGTTACTGAACCAAATAAACGACCGCCTTCACCAGATTTTGCTGAAATTTCAACCGTTAATTTTTCAAGAACATCTTTTAGCTGCTTCATTTGTTCTAGTTCTTCCACAGCTTCTTGCTCCTGTTTTTTCTTTTGAGCATTTAATGAGCTAATACTTGAATTTGTTGCTTCAACAGCTAATCCTTGTTTGATAAGGAAATTGTGAGCATATCCGTCTGCTACATTCTTAACTTCCCCTTTTTTCCCTTTACCTTTAACGTCTTTTAAAAAGATTACTTTCATGATTTGGTTCCTCCCTCTAAATAGTCTTCTAATGCTAATTTTAACTGTTTTTCGACTTCTTGTAATGTTGTATGCTCCAACTGTGTTGCTGCATTTGTTAAATGGCCACCGCCACCTAGTGCTTCCATAATAATCTGAACATTAATGTCGCCAAGTGACCGGGCACTTATGCTTATAAACTCAGGGTTTCGTTTCGCAATAACAAACGATGCCTCAATTCCATTCATTGTTAATAATGTGTCTGCTGCTTGTGCAATTGTCACTTGCTCATAAAATTCCTGTTCATCTGCAACAGTAATGGCAATGCCATCTTTAAATATTAATGCATGCTGGATAAGTTGAGCCCGCTTTACATAGCTATTGATATCTTCTTTTAGAAACTTTTGTACTAAAACTGTGTCTGCTCCTTTTGCTCGTAAATAAGAAGCTGCATCAAATGTACGCGATCCTGTTCGAAGTGTAAAACTCTTTGTATCAACAATAATTCCTGCTAAAAGTGCGGTAGCCTCAATTATATTCATTTTTAAATGCTTTGGTTGGTATTCAAGTAATTCGGTCACCAATTCTGCTGTAGACGAAGCATATGGCTCCATATAAACAAGAATGGGATCTTTAATAAATTCTTCCCCACGTCGATGATGATCGATAACAATGACATGCTCACTTCTCATGAGCAATCGGTCATCAATGACTAATGATGGCTTATGTGTATCAACAACGATAAGCAGTGTTTCGTCTGTCATCATTTCGAGTGCTTGTTCTGGTGAGATAAATCTTGACCACAGTTCAGGGTGTAATTTAAGCTCAGCTAAAAGCTGTTCAACCCCAGAATCCGTTGCTTCTGGATCTAAAACAATAAAGCCTTCTTTTCCGTTAACCTGACAAACTTTAAGGATCCCGATTGCTGAGCCAATTGCGTCCATATCCGGATACTTATGTCCCATAATCATTACCTTATCGCTTTCAGACACAATTTCTTTCAATGCATGTGATATGACACGGGCACGAACTCTAGTCCGTTTTTCCATCGGATTTGTTTTTCCTCCGAAGAACTTTACCTTTCCACTAGGTTGTTTAATGGCCACTTGATCTCCACCACGTCCTAATGCTAAGTCTAAGCTCGATTGCGCAAGATCGCCAAGTTCCTGAAGCGAAGAAACACCTGATCCTATTCCAATACTTAAAGTTAATGATACATTTTGAATAGCTGTTTTTTCACGAACTTCATCCAGAATAGAAAACTTAGTTTTTTCAAGTTTGGTTAAAATGTCTTCACTCAATACTCCAATAAATCTTTCAGATGAAGTTCTTTTAAGAAAAACACCATAATCCTTTGCCCATTTATTTAAGAGAGATGTTACCTCACTGTTAATCGCACTTCTTGATTGGTCATCCATCGCTTGGGTAACTTCATCATAATTATCTAGGAAAATAAATGCTAAAACTGTACGTTCATCTTCATATTGCTTTTCAATTTCAATTTGCTCAGTTACATCAAAGAAATACAATAGCCGTTCATCACGTTTAATAATGACCTTAAATTCTCGATCATGTAATGTAATCGTCTCTGATTCTACTTCCTGTTTTATTAATGGAACTAATGAATCAGCTACATCAAATAAAGATCTGCCAACAAGAGTGTCCTCATCAAAGCAGGAGGTCATAAAAGGATTTGTCCACTCAATTTGATATTGATCATTGAAAAGCAAAATCCCAATTGGCATTTCCATCAAAGCCTCTTCACCGACTTTTTTCAATCGGTATGAAAGAGTTGTAATATATTCTTTCATTTCTGTTCTAAAGTCCTTTATTGCTTTATTAATAAAATAAAAAGCAATTGCAAGACAAGCAAGAAGGATGGTTCCTATCAACCAATTATAGAAAAATAGAAGAAGTACGGCTATCACTGTTACGCCAATTAATGCATAAATGGGATAACGGATGAATGGTTTTTCATAAAAGCTTGGCATTTTGTTCTCATCAACTCCTCGCAACAGTGATTACAAAATCTTACTTTTTCAGTATTTTCCTGCGGAGAGGAAAGCCTAAATCAATTATACCTAAGATTCTAATAAGATAAAGAAATATTGGGATGATTAACGAAGCAATTAAAATAACGATAGGAATTGCTTTTGCCCAGCCCTTGACATATGAATAGAAAAAAACAAAGGAATATCCTTGCATCAGCACGAAAAATTGTAAAATAAAATAAAGATTTAAAACAGCCATAAAAAGAAAACTGTCTTGATCGAGTTTTACCATTAATAATATGGAGCTAATTAAATAATACCAAATGATACTTGTTGGTAATCTCCACTCACGGAAGGGCTTTAAAGGTGCTAACTCAAATCGAAGTCTTTTTAAAATCGGGACAGAAATGAGATGAGTGATAACAGCAAAAACCATACCTGTTGTAACAAATAAAGTCGGTATTAATGTCGTAATATAGCCCATTCCTTCTTCAAGCTGCTCAAACTGCTGATTCACTTGTCCACTTGCATCAAATGATTGCAAAATTGCTTTTGATTGCTGAATTGAGTCTTTAAACAGTTCAATAGAGTCTTGAATAAAGTCTATATTTAGAAAAACAATTGACCCAATATAAGAAACAATAATGCTAAAAGTATAAGCTAAGCTGCCTCCGACCAATACACCCATTGTTAGTTTCTTTTTATAGAAATATCCCATCACCATACCGCTCAAGCCAAACATAAGAGCTAATAAAATATTAGTAATAGATCCGAATAAAACTGATAGGATACTTCCTGCCACTACAAGCATAAGCGCAGTGGATAGACTATGCCTTATTGTAAAAATAATAAACGGCAGAGGTAGAACAAAAAGGGCAAGTATCCCAATAATCGGTGCATATTTTGCTACAAGCATGAGCACGATGAAAAGTGCTAATAAAACAGCCCCTTCTGTTATAGCATTTGTTTTCCTCACAACTTCACCTCTTTTAAGAACAACCATCCTTAAAGCTAGGAATTTAGCTCTGTTTAGTATTTCATATCGTTTGTTAATTTATTGCTCTTTTCACAAACTTACACTTTTCCTAATTTATTATAAGGGAGTGACAAACCTATTCGGTTTGTTTTAAATGTTACAGTACGTTATGTATAGAAAACGTGTACATACAGCTCTAACCTAAATTTTAGTCTTGATAGCGGTGTATCCACAAGTTCTTTTTAAGGGTAATTATGACGAAAAAAGCACAGAAAGGATTAAACAATCCATCTCTGTGCTTTTCTTTTATTATTCACCAGCAACATATGGTAATAAAGCCATTTGACGAGCTCTTTTGATAGCTACAGTCAATTTACGTTGGTATTTAGCGCTTGTACCTGTTACACGACGAGGTAAAATTTTACCACGCTCAGATACGAATTTTTTTAGTAAATCAACATCTTTATAATCGATGTGAGTGATACCATTTGATGTGAAGAAACACACCTTACGACGTTTTGCACGTCCACCTTTACGTCCGCCTGCCATGATCAATTTCCTCCCTTCTATTTATAATTATCTATTAAAACGGTAAATCATCGTCAGATATATCAATAGGTTTTCCATCATTTGCAAATGGATCGTCATCAAAGCTTGTACGACCTTGATTACGTTGATTTTGATCTGAACCGAATGGATTTTGATTACCAGAGTTCTCTTGGTACCCACCAAAGTTGTTATTGTTGTTGTTGTAGTTATTGTTACCGCCACCGCCGCTTGCTCCTCTTGGCTCAAGGAATTGGACACTTTCTGCAACAACTTCTGTTACATAAACTCGTTTTCCACTTTGATCTTCATAGCTTCTTGACTGTAAACGACCGTCAACTCCTGCAAGACTACCTTTTTTAAGGAAGTTCGCAACATTTTCAGCTTGTTTACGCCAAATCACACAGTTAAGAAAATCAGCTTCTCTTTCACCCTGTTGGTTTGTAAACGTACGGTTCACTGCAAGAGTAAAGGTAGCAACAGCTACTCCACTTGGTGTGTATCGCAAATCTGGATCTTTTGTTAGTCTTCCAACTAATACAACTCGATTCAACATCAGAACCATCCTTTTTTGACTATCTTATCTATTAATTAGTCTTCTTTTTTAATAACGATGTGGCGAATGATATCTTCGCTGATTTTCGCTAAACGATCGAATTCTTGAACAGCTTCAGCTGCAGAGTTAACTTGAAGAAGCATGTAGTAGCCATCACGGAAATCATTGATTTCGTATGCTAGGCGACGTTTGCCCCACTCTTTCGCTTCTGTTACTTCCGCACCATTCTCAGATAAAACGTTGTTGAAACGCTCAACTAAAGCTTTCTTAGCTTCATCTTCAATGTTTGGGCGGATGATGTACATAACTTCGTACTTTCTCATCATCTTACACCTCCTTTTGGTCTAAACGGCCCACAAATGGGCAAGGAGCAATTAAATAAATAAATTACTCACAATTAGGTATTATAACGAATAATTAGTGAAAGCGCAAGTGCGATGTTTAGTTCTGCTGAATATAGAAGATTTGTTTTGCTGGTTTACAAGCATTTTATAGGGTGATTATATGTTTTAAGGATTTTGGGGATGGATGGGGTTGGGAAAAGATTATGCTCTTCAGGATAGGTTTTGTCTTGACTCTCTCTGTTTCGAGACACATTTTGACTCTTTGGGTTGGTTCTGTCCCGATTCCCTCTGTTTCGAGACACATTTTGACTCTTCGGGGCTGGTTCTGTCCCGATTCTACCTGTTTCAAGACACATTTTGACTCTTTGGAACTGGTTCTGTCTCGATTCCTACTGTTTCGAGACACATTTTGACTCTTTGGAGCTGGTTCTGTCCCGATTCCTACTGTTTCGAGACACATTTTGACTCTTTGGAGCTGATTCTGTCCCGATTCCTACTGTTTCGAGACACATTTTGACTCTTTGGAGCTGGTTCTGTCCCAATTCTCTTTGTTTCGAGACACATTTTGACTCTTTGGGGCTGGTTCTGTCCCGATTCCCTCTGTTTCGAGACACATTTCAACTCTTCGGGGATGGTTCTGTCCCGATTCTCTCTGTTTCGAGACACATTTCAACTCTTTGGAACTGGTTCTGTCCCGATTCCCTCTGTTTCGGGACACATTTCAACTCTTCGGGGATGGTTCTGTCCCAATTCTCTTTGTTTCCAGACACATTTCAACTCTTTGGAGCTCTTTCTGTCCCGATTCTCTCTGTTTCGGGACACATTTCAACTCTTCGGGGATGGTCCTGTCCCAATTTCCTCTGTTTCGAGACACATTTTGACTCTTTATGGCTGGTTCTGTCCCGATTCTACCTGTTTCGAGACACATTTTGACTCTTTGGAGCTGGTTCTGTCCCAATTCTCTTTGTTTCCAGACACATTTTGACTCTTTGGGGCTGGTTCTGTCCCGATTCCTACTGTTTCGAGACACATTTCAACTCTTCGGGGATGGTTCTGTCCCAATTCTCTTTGTTTCCCGACACATTTCAACTCTTTGGGGCTGGTTCTGTCCCGATTCCCTCTGTTTCGAGACACATTTCAACTCTTTGGAACTGGTTCTGTCCCGATTCTCTCTGTTTCGAGACACATTTCAACTCTTTGGAACTGGTTCTGTCCCGATTCCCTCTGTTTCGGGACACATTTCTCCTCTTCGGGGATGGTTCTGTCCCAATTCTCTTTGTTTCCAGACACATTTCAACTCTTTGGAGCTCTTTCTGTCCCGATTTCCCTCTGTTTCCAGACAGAATTTCACTCTCCAGAACCTCATCCTTTCCCGCTTTCAAGACAAGCCAACCACATACAAAAAAGCCCACTACAGAAAGTAAAGTCTTCTCAACCTTACCCATCTATAGTGAGCTTTATAGAAATTATCTAATTAGCATTACACATTAAAACGGAAGTGAATAACGTCTCCGTCTTTTACAATATAGTCTTTTCCTTCTAAGCGAACTTTTCCTGCTTCACGTGCAGCACCCATTGTTTTTGCAGATAATAAGTCAGCATAAGAAACGGTTTCAGCACGGATGAAGCCTCGTTCGAAGTCTGTGTGGATGATTCCAGCACATTGAGGAGCTTTCATGCCTTTTTTAAATGTCCATGCGCGAACTTCTTGTTCACCAGCAGTGAAGTAAGTAGCAAGTCCAAGAAGATTGTATGAAGCTTTGATTAATTGATCAAGCCCTGATTCTTCAATGCCTAGCTCTTCTAGGAACATTTCTTTTTCTTCCCCTTCAAGCTCAGCAATTTCTGATTCGATTTTTGCACAAACTACGATAACTTCAGCATTTTCGCCTGCTGCAAATTCACGAACTTGTTGAACATAAGGGTTGTTAGAAGGATCAGCAACTTCCTCTTCACTAACATTAGCAACATATAAAATTGGTTTGATTGTTAACAAATGTAGTTGTTTTGCATATTTAAGCTGCTCTTCATTAAATTCTACTGCACGAGCAGGCTTTTCGCTTTCAAAAGCTTCTTTTAACATCGATAAAATTTCATGTTCAAAAACAGCTGTTTTTTCTTTTTGTTTAGCAAGCTTTGCTACACGGTCGATACGTTTATCAACTGTCTCTAAGTCTGCCAAAATCAATTCAAGGTTGATTGTTTCAATATCTGAAATAGGATCCACTTTTCCTGATACGTGTGTAATGTTTTCGTCAGCGAAGCAACGTACAACATGACAAATTGCATCTACTTGGCGAATATGTGAAAGGAACTTATTTCCTAAACCTTCACCCTTACTAGCACCTTTTACAATTCCTGCGATATCAGTGAATTCGAATGCTGTTGGAATAGTTTTCTTTGGGTTAACTAATTCTGTTAGCTTTTGTAAACGCTCATCCGGTACTTCTACAATTCCCACGTTAGGATCTATTGTACAGAATGGATAGTTTGCTGATTCAGCACCAGCTTGTGTAATTGCGTTAAATAAAGTAGATTTCCCTACGTTAGGAAGGCCTACAATTCCAGCAGTTAATGCCATTTTTCCCACTCCTCTATTTATAAACAAAAGATTGTCCGTTTTCATTCAATCTTCAACAATTATAGTTAGTAACTACATAAAATACAAGCAAGTCTAGTAATATTGTTAACACATTCCAGAATAATTAAAGAAAAAAAGAGCTCATCTCAGCTCTTTAAAATTAGTCTGCCTTTTTTATATTTACTAAGCAATCATATAAAGTACTTCCCTGCCCATTATCTGAAACATCATCTGGTGTTAGAAGATTAACTGAACCGCCGAATTTATGCCACTGACCTTCATCAACATTAATTGTTTTGGCATGTGCTTTCTTCAGTATTTTTACATCACCAGTCAGCTTTCCACGATCATTAAAGATGGTTACTTTATCTCCATCTACTAGTTGTTTTTCTTTTGCAATATCCTCTGAAACTTCAATTTTAACAGTTTGCATTCCTTCTATAAGGAGATAGTGCTGAGAATGATTGGACCGTAATGGATGAATCGATAAAAGCTGATACGGATATTTTTCAGCTAATCTAGGGTTTGAAATTGTTGATTCTTTTGGATAAATATATTGTGGTTTTCCTTCTAATCCTTTGTTAAACCCAAGCTCAGATGTAAATTCAAATTTACCACTTGGAGTTGAAAACTCCTTTGTTTCCCAAGGAACATGGCTCACAGGCAGTGGAGTTCGTTTTTCTTTTTTTAATCGATCAAGCGTTATACCTTTTTCATGTAAATGGGCTGTTGCCATTTCTAAATATTGATCTCGTGTATAAGAAAATTCTTCTCCAAATCCAAGTCTTTCCGCTAATTCTGTCCATATCCATAAATCTGACTTTGCTTCACCTGGAGGTTCAACTAGCTTTTCTCCATAGTTCACATAGTGGTGATACATGGATGCATAATAAATATCCTCTTCCTCAAAGACTGTTGTTGTTGGTAACACATAGTCCGCTAACTCAGCTGTATCTGTTAAAAAATGATCAATGACAACAACTGTATCAACTGATTGAAAAGCTCTTATTATTTTGTTTGAGTCAGGAACTTGTACTAACGGATTCCCGCAGGTTACTATAATCATTTTTATCTCAGGATCCATTGCTTCTAGTACACCATCTGCCTGTTTCATCATTGAAAATGTTCTACTTGATGTAGCCTTTTCAGGTAATGTTAAAGCCTGCATATTAAAGTTTTTACCAACCTGGATATTTCCAAAATTGGCTCCACCACCTGGAATACCAACATTCCCACTGATTGCAACTAGTGCATCAATTAACCGAATTGTATTTCCACCATTAGAATACCTTTGCATTCCTAAACCTAAATAGGTTGTAGTAGGTCCATTCACATATAATTCAGCAATAAATTTTATATCTTCAAAGGAGATTTCAGCTTGTTCTAAAATTTCCTCTAAAGTAAAGTGATTTAAGAGCGAAATTAGATCTTCATAGCCAACTGTATAGTTCTTAATAAACTCAGTATCTTGTTTATTTTCACTAATTAAATATTTCATAACTCCAACAGCAACTAACCCATCCATTCCCGGCTTAATAGAAATATAGTGATCAGAGATTTTTGCAGTTGCGTTATAAATTGGGTCAATTACCGTAATTGAACTGCCACGCTTTTTCGCATCTTGTAACTGTTGAAATAAATGCATATTTGTTCTAGCAACATTTCTTCCCCAAATAACGATATGTTTACTGTGGAAAATATCATCTGGTGCATGGCTGTCGGAACTTCCAAAATCCCAAATTTGTGCTTCAATACCAGATCCCCAGCAAATACTTCCTACTAAAGAAGTCGCTCCTCCAAAACTGTTAAAAAAGCGTTTATCAAGATTTTTTAACAATCCATTATTCGCATAATCATGGCTGTGTAAAACAGAAGCAGGACCAAAATTTTGTTTTAGTTCCTTCATCTTTTCAGCAATTTCATCAAGTGCTTGTTTCCATGAAATCTCTTGAAATACACCGTTCACTTTTTTTAGAGGAACTGTTAAGCGTTCTTTAGAATTGGTTTTCGTCTCAAGCATTCTTCCTCTTCCACATATCTTGCCTTTGGTAATTGGATGGTCTTTATCTCCTTCAACCTTGGTGACCTTGCCATCCTCCACTATAACCTCAAACCCGCAGCTATCCCAGCAGTTCAAAGGACAAGATGACTTAAATACTTGTTTCATATTCATTCCCCTCGATCTACTCAGCAGACTCCTCATGTTTTACAAGAATTTTCTTTAGTTTTCTTGAAAACTCTCGACGTGGGATCATAACACTATGGTCACAACCTAGGCATTTAATTCTAATGTCCATTCCCATTCTAATGATTTTCCACTCATTTGTACCACAAGGGTGCTGTTTTTTCATTTCAACAACATCATTCAATGCAAAATCCTTTTCCATAAGGTTCTACCTCCATTTCTTAACTCACTTCATCTTTTCTGTTATACATCACGACACGTGGATAAGGAATTTCGATACCTTTTTCATCTAACCTCATTTTAATGTCTTTTCTTAACATTCTTCCAATATGGAAGTGACGCATTGGTTCAACTTCACATGTTACACGAAGAACAACCTCTGAAGCTCCAAGCATTTGAACACCTAATAATTCAGGTGGAGCTACAATATCTTCATATTTATCAGGAACCTCTAATAAGAGCTCTTGAATGACTCGCTCCGCTTCTGGAATATCACTTTCATAAGCAATACTAATATCTACAACGGCAATACTATTATTTATAGAGAAGTTTGTTACCTCTATAATGCTCCCATTTGGTAATATATGAATTTCGCCTGTCCAGCTCTTAATTTTTGTTGTACGAAGTCCAATTTCTTCAACTGTTCCTTCAAAAGTTGAAACTCGGATAAAATCGCCAACAGAGAATTGGTCTTCAAAAATAATAAAAAAGCCTGTAATAATATCTTTTACTAAGCTTTGAGCACCAAACCCCACTGCCAATCCAACAATGCCGGCTCCAGCAAGCAACGCACCTACATTAAGACCAAACGTTTCAAGCACCATAATGATCGCAATAAAGTAAATAACGTAAGTGAGGATATTTTCAAGTAACTTTGAAAGAGTATTTTCTCTTCTCTCAGAAATTCTAATTGGTGATTTCCCACGGAATAAAAACACCTTTGTAATGGCTAATTTTCCAATTCGTATAAAGATGGTTGAGACAATCAAGATTAATAAAATTTGTAAAAATCCTTTTCCAATTGTAATCCATAAATCAGCATTCGTTAAATAATCTACTGCATCGTTCCACATTTCTTGTAAAATTTTCAATCAGATCACCCTTTACTAAGTAACAATTTATTATAAAAGAGCAACTACTATTTTCATAGCCATTATACTCTATTCCAAAAGAAATATCTTTTGGAAAACTTCATTATATCGTACGTTTATTCTTTTGAAATTAGGGATATATCTCGAATCTTATACCTCTCCATCACATACGAAAGGCTGACTCTACTCAAATTTTTATCTTTAAGGAGTCAGCCATACCATCATTTTGTTCTATAACGATTTAAGATTGGATAAAGCAAAATGGTAACGAGTAGATAAAGATTAATTAATCCATATAAAGGATATAGGATGCCCACTAGATTTGCAAAGCCAAAACGTGTGAAAGGCAGCATGGCTAAAACGAGAATTAATGCTATTAACCAAAATGGAACCTTTAATAGTTGCTTAAATCGCGAGGCAAGTCCAAAAATTCCCGATACAGCTGTTGTATAAATTGCCAGCCATAACATCACAGACATAAAAAGGAAAAATCCAAATGGTGAACCTTTTAATACAGCAAAGAGTGGAATTTCGTATTCTGTTAAATAATCAGCCATTTGGATGAGTGTTTCATTATAAACAAATGAGATTGTTCCTAATATAACTCCACTTCCAATACTGGCTACTTTCGCTTCCTTAAGACTTTTAATTTCTTTTCCTATTGCAGATAAAACCGCAATCAATGGCAAAATATTTAAAGCTGTA
Source organism: Metabacillus sp. YM-086 (assembly GCF_048059995.1). Classification (NCBI taxonomy): domain Bacteria; kingdom Bacillati; phylum Bacillota; class Bacilli; order Caryophanales; family Bacillaceae; genus Metabacillus; species Metabacillus sp. YM-086. The sequence goes on from NZ_JBLUOI010000051.1 coordinate 11,842, forward strand.
AATGTAAATGCTGCTGGCCAATTATACTGTTCATTTAAATCTAATACCCATGAATGATGATGGGAAATATTAAATGATAATAATGCATAAAACAGTCCAAAGACAAGCATGGGAATGATGATTGAGTTCAGTTTAATGATTCCATTAGAACTGCCTACAAACAACAATACTAGTAATACTGCAAAAAGCGTAATACCTGCCCAGTATGGAATGGAAAAGGCTTCAAGCGTTGCTCCTCCTCCGGCAATCATAACGATTGTTGTTGTAAATAAATACAACACAATTAAAAAATCATACACATAGGAGAGTTTTTTACCAACTAATCTTTCTAAGATTGGGAAAAAGTGATCAGACTGTACTTCGTAACTTATTTTCATAATCACATAGACAGCTATGATAAAGATAACCGTAAAGATTACGATAGCTAGTCCGCTCTCAAAGCCGAAAAACTGCCAGAGTTCTCTTCCTGATGCATATCCTGCTCCAATAATTGTTCCTAAAATCAAAAACATCCATTTAAAACCTGAATTCATTTTTCTCACCTCTTAAGGCTGTCCTATTTACAACGAGCATGTATAGAATTGAACATTTCTCCGTATACTGTTACTACTATGACGTGGGAGTGAATTCTATGAATCTTAAATCAGGTCTTTTTCATTCAGATAAAAATCAAGAACGTATTCATTATGAGGATCAGGACGCTACGCAGCTAGTTTCAACCACCCTTTTAGATCATTTGCCAAAACTTTATTTCAAGCCAATTGTTTTTGTTTGTATTGGAACAGACCGATCAACGGGTGATAGCTTAGGTCCACTAATTGGTACGTCCTTAAATAAAGAGTTGTCCCATTTCCATGTCTATGGAACTCTTAAAGATCCAGTACACGCTGTAAATCTAAAGGAAACGCTTGAAACAATCAATGAAAAACATCGAAATCCATTTATTATTGCGATTGATGCTTGTTTAGGAAGAATGAAAAGTGTTGGATTCATGGAAATTGCAAAAGGTTCGATAAAACCTGGAGCAGGTGTAAACAAAGAATTACCAGCAGTAGGTGATATGCATATCACCGGTATTGTTAACATAAGTGGATATATGGAGTTCCTCGTGTTACAAAATACACGCCTTCACTTAGTTATGAGTATGGCAGACATTATTTCTAATGGAATCATTGAAGCAGAAAAGATTTATCTAGAAAAGAGAATTTCTGTTAGAAGAAAATGGTTGGCAAGTGAGGATTCTGCAATTAATTAAAATTTTTCTTCTTACATACAGAAATACACTGCATATCTCATGCAGTGTATTAAGTATTTCCTTTTAAAAATGATGCTGGACTAGAACAATAGCAGTAATAACTAAAATACCTGGTAGTAGGTTTGCTACTCTTATTTGTTTTAAGCCTAGAATATTAATTCCTATAGCTATGATCATAACCCCACCTATAGAAGTCAGTTCAGCTATTAATCTTTCTAATAACTCATCTGATAAAAATTGATGAATGACATTCGCAAAAAGAGCAATTCCCCCTTGATATAGAAATACTGATATAGAGGAAAACAATACTCCTATTCCAAGAGTACTGGCAAGAATCATACTTGTGAATCCATCGATCATTGACTTTGTTAATAAAACAGCATGGTCTTGTCGTAAACCGCTGTCTAATGCACCAATGATTGCCATTGCACCTACAAGAAAGATTAAGGTAGCAGTAACAAAACCTTGTGCAATATTACCTGTTTCTGATTTACCTAACTTTCTTTCCAACATATTTCCTACTGACTGGAGATGATTTTCAATCCTTAACCATTCTCCTATAACAGTTCCAAGCACAAGGCTAACAATAACAATGAAGAAATCCTCACTTTTTAAGGCCATACTAATCCCCAGGACAACTACAGAAAGACCAATGGCCATCATCACTGTTTCTTTCATTTGTTCAGGAATTCTTCTTAATAAAAGACCAATAAGGGTTCCTACAATTATAGCTAGTGCATTTACAATACTGCCAAATAAAACCATACCTGCTAAATCCCCTCTTTTTAAACATAGATGAATCAATTCCATAATGTATCATTTGTTACCAAAGAAAAAAGTGCAAAGAAAAAGACTGACTACTAAGCCAGCTCTAAAGGAAATCTGTTTATTGTTGCTGTTGTTCTAGCAACTCTAAAATACGATCTAAATCATCTTGAGAAAAGAATTCTATTTCAATCTTTCCTTTTTTCTTCTGCTTTTTAATCGTAACGGACGTTCCGAAATATTCCTGTAAAAATGATTCTCTTTCTTTTATAAACACATCTTTTTCAGGCTTTTTCTTTTTCGTTTCACGTGAAACATTACTATTTAACTGTTGGATAAGTTGCTCTAGTTGACGAACATTTAAATGTTCTCGGATAATTTTTTCAACTAGTGCATTTAATTTTTCTTTATTTTTTAATCCAAGTAAAGTTCGTCCATGTCCCATAGATAGCTTACCTTCAGCTATTAATTGCTGAATTTGCTCTGGCAATGTTAGAAGTCTAACATGGTTAGCAATATGTGGTCTGCTTTTTCCCAACCTTTTTGCTAATGCTTCTTGAGTTAGGCCTAAATGCTCCATTAGCTTTTGATATGCTTGGGCTTCTTCAATTGGACTTAAATCTTCACGTTGTAAATTTTCTAAAAGTGCGAGCTCCATCATTTGTTGCTCTGTTAACTCTCTTACAACAGCAGGAATAACTGTTAGCTCTGCCGCTTTTGCTGCACGAAATCTTCTTTCCCCTACAACAATTTCAAACCCTTTAATACTTTTCCTAACAATAATTGGTTGCAGGACACCATGCTGTAAAATGGATTCTTTTAATTCATTTATCGCATCTTCTTCAAATACTTTACGTGGTTGATATGGATTTGGGCGAATCTCATTTATGTTGATTTCTTGAATAGATTCTTCCTTTTCTACTTCCATGTTAGTGAAGAGAGCATTAATACCTTTTCCTAAACCTCTAGCCATTTACAACCACTTCCTTTGCCAAATCTAAATAAACCTCTGCTCCTCTAGATCTTGGATCATAAATGATAATTGGTTGTCCGTGACTTGGTGCCTCACTTAAGCGAATATTTCTTGGAATGATTGTTTTATAAACCTTATCCTGAAAATATTTTTTCACTTCATCAATTACTTGAATACCTAGATTTGTTCTTGCATCTAGCATTGTTAATAAAACACCTTCTATTGTAAGATCAGTGTTTAAATGCTTTTGAACAAGTCTGACAGTATTTAATAATTGGCTCAATCCCTCAAGGGCGTAATATTCACATTGTACCGGTATTAAAACTGCATCTGATGCTGTTAAGGCATTAATGGTGAGCAATCCTAATGATGGTGGACAGTCAATCACCATATAATCATACTGATCCTTTACAGCTTCAAGTGCCCTTTTGAGTCTAACCTCTCTAGAGATTGTTGGTACAAGTTCTATTTCAGCCCCAGCTAACTGTATCGTGGCTGGAATAATATCAAGATTTTCTACAGCTGTAGATTTTATAACGTCCTTTGCATCTACATCATCTACTAAAATATCATAAATACAATGAGCAACATCAGCCTTTTCAATGCCAATCCCGCTCGTTGCATTACCTTGTGGGTCAACATCGACGAGAAGAACTCGTTTCCCAATGTATGCTAAGCAAGCTCCTAAATTTACGGATGTGGTTGTTTTTCCAACACCACCTTTTTGGTTTGCAATCGCAATAATTTTCCCCACGATGTCACCTACTTTCATCTTCTAATCTATTGTTAAAATTTTACAGTAAAGAAAAAAGCATAAAAGTGAACCCATCTAGCTTTTCCTGAAGATTAGCATTAGCTACTAGATGAATAGATTTCCTTCTTTTATTTTACAACATTCTACAAATTGCTACTTTAAATCATTTTTTTATTTTATCATGAAAAATGGATGAAGAGTTTGAATTTTTTTGTATTTATGCAAAATAGTAATTTCTACTAATTAAAATTCATTTTTATCATTCTGAAGAGATATTTTTCTAGGTGGAATTGGTTCGGGTGAGGATGTGACCATCATAATTTTGTGTTCTTCTCTAAATAATCATTCCACAATGGTCTATGTTTCTTTTATTGAATCTAGTACAAAGAAAAAAGGCCTGACAAAAAGCCAGTACCTAACAGCCATATGTGGAATAGATAAATAGTTTATAAAAATAGTTATTATTCAATATTATTTAGGAATTTTAATTGTGAATTGGATGTATTCATCAAATTCTTCTTCTTCCGTATTTAATTTTACGCCACTGTCAGCTACCATTGTTAGGGATTGACGAATTGTATTCATAGCAATTCTTGTATCTCTACTAAATGCTTTACGCTTTGGTTTTGGTTTTACATTATTTTTTTCAAGTAGCTTGACTACCCTATCCTCTGTTTGCTTAACATTCAATTGTTTTTCAACAATTTCCTCTAACAGTGTAATTTGTAGCTGTGGATCTTTTAATGGAATTAGTGCACGTGCATGACGTTCAGTGATTGCTTTTTGAAGTAATGCCTCCTGGACTTCTTCAGGAAGCTTTAACAAGCGCAGCTTATTTGCTATAGTTGATTGACCTTTACCAAGTCTTTGGGCCAATGCTTCTTGAGTTAAGTCATGTAATTCTAGTAACTTAGCATAAGCAACTGCTTCCTCTATTGAAGATAATTCTTCCCTTTGAAGGTTTTCTATTAAAGCAACACTAGCTGTTTCCGTATCGTTGAAATCCTTTACAATTGCAGGTATCTCTTCCCAACCTAAAGTCTGTACAGCACGCCAGCGTCTTTCACCTGCAATCAACTCAAATTTACCACCTATTTCTCGGACAACAATAGGCTGAATAATTCCATGAGTACGAATTGTTAAGGCTAACTCTTCAATCTTTTCATTTGAAAAAACGGTACGTGGCTGGAAGCGGTTAGGAGTAATATCCTTAATTGGAATCTTTTTAACCTCTTCCCTTATTTCTTCTGCTGTATCTTCTTGTTCAACTTCCTCTACTACGATTTGATTAGCTTGTGCTTGTTCTTTTTCTCCCAAACCGAAAAAGCGAGAAAATGGATGCTTCATGAGCCTACACCACCTTTTAAAACTACCAATTTAAATATTCTATTTCTCTTACATTATTTCCTGCAAAATACTCAAAAGTTCGAGTAAATGTTTCACATGAAACATCTACTCGATTGGAAGTTTATTTGGCGTTCCAGGCTTTCGAGGATATTTTTTAGGAGTGCTTTTTTCTTTTTCAATTATTAAGATTGTTCTCTCACTTTCCTCTAAAGGTAGTTCAAATGAGTGAATTTCTTGCACATTACCACCTAATACAGTAACGGCCTTTTTACCAGCCTCAAGCTCTTCCTGTGCTGCTGCCCCTTTCATGGCAATGAAGTATCCATCCTTTTTTGCTAAAGGAATACATAATTCACTTAGAACAGATAGCCTCGCAACAGCTCTGGCTGTGACAACGTCATATGTTTCCCGAACCTGTTTATTTTGACCAAACGTTTCAGCTCGATCATGAAATAACTGCACTGAATTTAACCCTAATTCTTTTGATAAATGCGATAAAAAAGTAATTCTTTTTTGTAAAGAGTCAACGATTGAAACCTTTAAATGCGGAAAACAAATGTTTAAAGGAATACTCGGAAATCCAGCTCCTGCACCTACATCACATATACTTAGTGGCTTAGAGAAATCAAAATAAAATGCTGCAGAAATAGAATCATAAAAATGTTTTAAATACACGTCGTTTTTGTCTGTAATTGACGTTAAATTCATTTTTTCATTCCACTCTACTAAGAGCTTAAAATATAACTCAAATTGGTCCATCTGCTGCTGAGAAAGAGAAATCCCCTTCTCAGCTAAGCTTGATTGAAATAATGCTGTATCCATATTCATAACCTTTCTGTTAAAGATTGGTTTTATTAACAGTAATTATTGATTTGAAACTCTGGCAATTCTACCTTGTTCTAGGTATACCAATAATATTGAAATATCAGCTGGGTTTACTCCAGAAATACGTGAAGCTTGTGCAACTGATAATGGTCTAACTTCCTTAAGCTTTTGACGTGCTTCTGAAGCTAAGCCATTAATATCATCATAATCAATATTTTCAGGGATTTTTTTGTTTTCCATTTTCTTAAGCTTTTCAACTTGTTGTAAGGATTTTTCAATATATCCCTCATATTTTATTTGTATTTCTACCTGCTCTGCAACATCTGAATCCACTTCTGATTCTGATGGTACAAGCTGAGCGATATGCTCATAGTTCATTTCTGGTCGTTTTAATAAATCAGCTGCTTTTATGCCATCTTTAAGCTCACTACCGCCGACAGAAAGAATAAGCTTTTGTGTTTCTTGATTCGGCTTAATGATAACAGATGATAAGCGTTGTTTTTCTTCTTCAATTGCTTGCTTCTTAGTTTTGAATTTTTCAAAACGTTCATCAGAAATTAATCCGATTTTCTTGCCTGTTTCGGTTAAGCGCAAATCGGCATTATCATGTCTTAGAAGTAGTCGATATTCTGCTCTTGATGTTAGTAAGCGATATGGTTCACTTGTACCTTTTGTTACAAGATCATCAATGAGTACACCTATATAAGCATCCGAGCGACTTAAAATGACTTCTTCTTTTTCAAGAGCCTTTTGTGCAGCATTAATTCCAGCCATTAATCCTTGACCAGCAGCTTCTTCATAACCAGAAGTTCCGTTAATTTGTCCTGCTGTAAATAAAGAAGAAATCTTTTTCGTTTCTAAAGTTGGCCATAGTTGAGTTGGGACAATGGCATCATATTCAATTGCATATCCCGCCCTCATCATTTGAACCTTTTCAAGTCCAGGAATTGTTTTCAAAATTTGCTGTTGAACATCTTCTGGTAAACTTGTTGATAGCCCCTGCACATAGACCTCTTGTGTATTTCTACCTTCTGGCTCTAAAAAGATTTGATGACGCGGCTTATCATTAAAGCGAACAACTTTATCCTCAATAGATGGACAATAACGAGGTCCTGTGCCTTTAATCATTCCTGAATACATAGGAGAACGATGTAAATTATCATCAATAATTTTGTGAGTTTCTCCGCTCGTATACGTTAACCAACAAGGTAGCTGATCTGTAATGTATTTTGTTGTTTCATAAGAAAATGCACGCGGCACTTCATCTCCAGGTTGAATTTCTGTTTTGCTATAGTCAATCGAGTGACTATTTACTCGTGGAGGTGTTCCTGTTTTGAAACGAACTAAATCAAAGCCCAATTCTTGTAAATGCTCTGATAGCTTAATTGAAGGCTGCTGATTGTTTGGTCCACTTGAGTATTTTAATTCTCCTAGAATAATTTCTCCGCGTAAAAATGTACCTGTTGTTAATACAACTGCTTTCGCAGAATATTCAGCTCCAGTTTGAGTAACCACACCTTTACAAACACCGTCTTCTACGATTAAGCGATCAACCATTCCTTGTAGCAATGTAAGGTTACGTTCATTTTCCATCGTTTTTTTCATCTCATGTTGATATGAAAACTTATCTGCTTGTGCACGAAGCGCTCGAACAGCTGGACCTTTTCCCGTGTTTAGCATTCTCATTTGGATATGGGTTTTGTCGATGTTTTTCCCCATTTCTCCGCCTAAAGCATCAATTTCACGAACAACAATTCCTTTTGCTGGTCCACCAACAGATGGATTACATGGCATAAATGCAACCATATCTAGATTAATGGTAATGACGAGAGTTTTTGCTCCCATTCTTGCTGATGCGAGTGCTGATTCACACCCTGCATGTCCAGCTCCTACAACAATGACATCATAATCTCCTGCATGATACGTCATAGAGGAACCTCCTTTATATAAAAAATATCTACTTTATTTCCCTAAACAGAACTGAGAAAACAGTTGATCAATTAAGCTTTCGTGAACTGCATCTCCTATTATTTCCCCAAGCTGTTCCCAACAACGGGTTAAATCTATTTGTACAATATCAATTGGAACTCCTGCTTCTATACCAGACAATGCGTCATTAATAGAAGTTTCGGCAGCTGTTAATAGAGCAATATGTCTTGAGTTTGAAACATATGTTAAGTCCCCGCTTTGGACATTTCCTTCAAAGAACAATGCACTTATTGCTTCTTCTAATGCATCTATTCCCTGTTCTTCTAATAGTGATGTTGTCACAACAGGTCTTCCCGCTGCTTGCTCCTTCACCTTTTGAAGATCAATTTTTTGATCCAAATCTGTTTTATTAACAATAACGATAATATCCATTCCTTTTACGGCTTCAAAAAGCTGAACATCTTCTTGAGAAAGTTCTTCGTTATAATTCAGAACTAGTAAAATAAGATCCGCTTCTTTTAATACTTTTCTCGAACGTTCAACACCGATACGTTCTACAATATCTTCTGTTTCACGTATTCCAGCTGTATCAACTAATCGTAAAGGAACACCTCTTACATTGACGTATTCTTCTATAACATCTCTAGTTGTTCCAGGAATATCAGTAACAATTGCTTTATTTTCATGAACAAGGCTGTTTAATAAAGATGATTTCCCGACGTTTGGTCGTCCTATAATAACAGTAGACAAGCCTTCTCTAAGAATTTTCCCTTGTTGTGATGTTTTCAATAACTTACTGATTTCATTTTTTACAAATGTAGCTTTTTCAACAAGCATTTGATGAGTCATTTCTTCAACATCATCATATTCAGGATAGTCAATATTGACTTCAACATGTGCTAGTGTTTCTAGAATTTCCTGTCTTAACTTCTGAACAAGCTTTGACAGTTTTCCTTCCATTTGCCCTAAAGCGACATTCATTGCTCGATCCGTTTTTGCTCGTATTAAATCCATAACAGCCTCAGCTTGAGACAAATCAATCCGACCATTCAAAAAGGCTCTCTTTGTAAACTCTCCTGGTTCTGCCAGTCTTGCACCATGTTGAATGACCAACTGCAGTACCCGGTTCACTGTAACAATTCCACCGTGACAGTTTATTTCTACTATATCTTCTCTCGTAAATGTCTTTGGTCCCCTCATTAAAGACAACATGACTTCTTCTACAACTTGACCTGTTTTCGGGTCCACAATATGTCCGTAATGGATCGTATGGGAGTCAACATTAGTTAACCTTTTATTCGAAGGAGCCTTAAATAGTCGATCAGCAATCTCTATTGCTTCCTCACCACTTAACCGAACAATGGCAATAGCTCCCTCTCCTAAAGGTGTCGATATCGCTGCGATTGTATCTAACTCCATCGCTACGACCACCTCTCTCTTTCATTTATGTAAATTTTCTTCCTCTTAAAATGCGACCAATTTTTTAAAGATAGCACATTTCGTTTTCATTAGAAAGCAAAATCGCCTCATTTTATCCACAATTATTTATCCACTCTCTTCATACCTTTCTCTATTTTAACTTATCCACATGTTAATAACAATATTTGATGAATTTGAAATATTTTATGGGGTGCCTGTCACCACCCGATATTTGTAGAAGGTTGTCGATCATTTGAATAGATCTCTGACTTGCTTTAGAAAAAGGCAAAAAAAAGAGAATGACTCAACGAGCCATTCTCTTAGACTTTGGAGAAATAACCAGATGACGATTTGGTTCTTCTCCGACTGAAAAAGTTTTTATATCTTTAAATTCTGCTAATGCAGCATGTATTATTTTTCTTTCATATGAAGGCATTGGTTCTAATGGGACATTTTTGGATGTACGAATTGCCTGCTGTGCAAGTTTTCCTGCTAATTGCTTAAGTGTTTCTTTTCTTTTTTCACGATAGTTTTCAGCATCAATGATAATTTGCAAATAATGATTAGAGTATCGATTTGCAGCTAATTGTGTTAAATATTGAAGAGAGTTTAATGTTTGTCCTCTTTTTCCGATAAGGACCGCCATTTTCTCCCCTGATAATTGCATGTTTACAATTTTACCAGTCTGTTTCACTGAAATCTCTGCATCAATACCCATTTTTTGAACAACATTTGCTAAAAATTCTTTTGCATACTTTACTGGATCATGTACAATTATGACCTTTACAATAGCAGGTTTCTTTCCAATACCTAAAAATCCTTTTTTTCCTTCTTCGAGAATTGTTATTTCAACTTCTTCTCGTTTTGCCTGTAATTGCTTTAATGCTTCCTCGACTGCTTCATTGACAGTAAGTCCACTAGCAGTTACTTCTCTCACTTCTTCTTTCCCCCACTATTAGAAGCTTCTTTTTGCTCCTTAAGCTCAGGACCTTTTATGAAATATGTTTGAATGATCATGAATAAGTTACCTACTACCCAGTATAAAGAAAGAGCTGCAGGGAAGCTAATTGCAAAAACGATAATCATAATAGGCATAATATAAAGCATCATAGCCATTTGAGGATTTTGATTAGCTGTACCAGCCATCATCATTTTTTGTTGAATAAATGTTGTTAAACCAGCAACCAACGGCAGGATAAAGAATGGATCTCTTTCTCCTAAATCAAACCATAGAAAATTATGCTCAGCGATTTCAGTCGTTCTCATAATCGCATGATAGAAACCAATCAGGATTGGCATCTGAACAATTAATGGGAAACAACCTGCAAGAGGATTAACACCGTGCTTCTGGAATAAAGCCATTGTCTCCTGCTGTAGCTTTTGTTGAGTTTGTTGATCTTTTGAGCTGTACTTTTCTCTCAACTTCTGCATTTCCGGTTGAATTGCTTGCATTGCTTTAGAACTTTTCATTTGTTTAATCATTAGCGGTAAGATAGCTAATCGAATAATAATTGTAACAATTACGATGGCAATCCCATAATTATCGCCTGTTAATTCAGCAAAATATGTAATAAGTTGTGATAAAGGATATACGATATACGAATTCCAGAATCCTTCACTTTCAGATGTAATTGGAGTATTAACCTCCGTACATCCTGTCAAAAGGGTCAAAACACTGATTAACCCTGCTATTAAAAGTATGCGCCTCTTCAAACCTTTTTTCCTCCTAACCAATAATAGATACTATTCATGTACGTTAAAAGATAGAAAAAGTTCCACATCGTTAATATCTTAACACTTTTATAAATAGAATTGTTTTTCTTAATAAAGTTTTCGGTAGTATAATTTCAACAATATTCTACATCTTCTTTGGCTGATAGATTTTTGCTTTTCGAAATAAATGTTGCAAACTTCCTTTTACTTCATGATAATTCATTTCAGCTGCAGGCTTTCTAGCAATAATAATAAATTCCTTACCAGAAGCAATTCGATGCTTTTCTTCTGTAAACACTTGTCGAATTAACCGCTTAACTTTATTTCTTGTTACAGCATTTCCTATTTTTTTGCTTACAGATAGTCCAATTCGGAACTCTTTCTCTTCAGGCTTTTGCATGATATACAAAACAAATTGTCTATTGGCAAAAGATTTCCCTCTCTTGAAAACTACTTGAAAATCTTTATTCTTCTTTATTCTATATTTCCTTCTCATCTATTTCACTCCGGTTTGTTCTGCTAATAGGCTAACAGAATAATCACCATCATTATATCTGAAATAAAACGAATTTAAACAAGAAATGATCTAGCACTCTTCTTCCTCATTTCCTGAATAAATCGTTTTATTCATTCATCTGCAAAAAAAGACCACTGATTTTTCAGTGGCCTACGCTGATAATACTTTTCTTCCTCTGCGACGACGGCGAGCAAGAACTTTACGTCCATTTGCAGTGCTCATACGGCTACGGAAACCATGAACTTTACTACGTTTACGTTTGTTTGGTTGATAAGTACGTTTCATATATGACACCTCCCTGAGGAATAACAGTTAAAGACAGTCTTACTAATTATAGTTACCTACCCTATGAATTGTCAACCATCATCCATTCTTTTATTAAGTTTATTTTCTTTTCATCATCTAATTTAAAATTTATTTATTATCCTCTATTAATTCTTTTTTTGAAACCTACCCTCTTCTTCGTGATCTCATATCCTTTTTAGAACAGTATACCTCCACCTCAAAATAAGCAGCTAAACATCAACTATTGTTTAAGGTTTCTAGCCTGTGGATAAAGTTTCGACAGAATTCTCCACTATCCACATACGTTATCGACAACTTTTTCACAAGTTGGCTCATTGTGGACAATTTCCTTCAACAAATGATTAATAATGTGGATAAGTTTGTAAAAACCGTTGCATATCTAGATTTATTCTGATATTATATTTGTGTTTTCACTCTTAATAATCTATCTTAAAATTCAACATATCCACAGACTGTGGATAACATGTGGAAAGATTATAAACAGCTTATGTAAATTGTTGTCCACATCACATGAGTTTTGTCGAAAAGATGTTTTTCTACTATATTATATATTTATTCACATTCTTTTGCATCTGTATGTTTATACATGAATATTCGCACCTTGTACAAAGCTTGTACATTAAGGTTGGGATGCATCGTAAAGGAGGGACAAAACGCAAATGGAGAATATATCTGAGCTTTGGAGTAAGGCCTTGGCAGAGATCGAAAAGAAAATTAGTAAGCCAAGCTTTGAAACATGGTTAAAATCAACAAAGGCTCATGGAATTCAAGGTGATACCTTAACAATTACCGCTCCTAACGAATTTGCAAGAGATTGGCTGGAATCCCGTTACTTACACTTAATCGCTGATTCGATTTATCAATTAACAGGTGAAGAGTTTGCTATAAAATTTATTATTCCCCAAAATCAGACAGATGATGATTTTGTTCCAAATTCACCAATCAAACAGATAAATAAAGCCGATGAAGAACAAACAGAACTACCGCAAAATATGCTTAATCCTAAGTATACGTTTGATACATTTGTTATTGGATCAGGAAACCGATTTGCTCATGCAGCATCATTAGCAGTAGCTGAAGCACCTGCAAAAGCCTATAATCCCCTTTTTATTTATGGGGGCGTTGGACTTGGAAAAACTCACTTAATGCATGCAATTGGACATTATGTGATTGATCATAACCCATCGGCAAAGGTTGTTTATTTATCTTCTGAAAAGTTTACAAATGAATTTATCAACTCTATTAGAGATAACAAAGCAGTTGATTTTCGTAACAAATATAGAAGTGTTGATGTACTTTTAATAGATGATATTCAATTCTTGGCTGGGAAAGAACAAACTCAAGAGGAATTTTTCCATACTTTTAATACATTGCATGAAGAAAGTAAGCAAATCGTTATTTCCAGTGATCGACCACCAAAAGAAATTCCGACATTAGAAGATCGCCTTCGTTCTCGCTTTGAATGGGGATTAATTACAGATATTACCCCTCCGGATTTGGAAACAAGGATTGCGATTCTCCGTAAAAAAGCAAAAGCTGAAGGGCTCGATATTCCTAATGAAGTGATGCTTTATATTGCAAATCAAATTGATTCAAATATTCGAGAGCTTGAAGGTGCACTAATTCGCGTAGTGGCCTACTCTTCTCTTATTAATAAAGATATAAATGCTGATCTGGCTGCTGAAGCCCTAAAAGATATTATTCCTAACTCAAAACCAAAGATGATTTCAATTAGTGATATTCAGCGAATAGTTGGACAAGAATATCAGGTGAAGTTAGAAGATTTTAAGGCGAAGAAGCGAACAAAATCTGTTGCTTTTCCAAGACAAATTGCTATGTACCTTTCAAGAGAGCTTACCGATTCTTCATTACCTAAAATTGGGGAAGAATTTGGGGGACGAGATCATACAACAGTCATTCATGCTCATGAGAAAATATCAAAAATGCTTCAAAGTGATGAGCAGCTACAAAAACAGTTAAAAGATATTACTGGACTTTTAAAAGGTTCTTAATTTTAATATTGAATAGTGTGAATAACTATTACACATATATACACAGTCTGTCCACATGTGGATAGGCTGTGTTTCCTTTCGTTTAGGTCGGTTATCCACATTTCCACAGGCCCTACTAGTACTTCTACTATATTTTTATAAAAAAATAATATAACTAGAACCTAAAAAATTGAGAAACTCTCGTAGTCAGGAAAATATTCCAAGTAGCTAGGAAACAGGAGGAAAACGATGATGAAATTCATTATTCAACGAGATAAATTAGTTCAAAGTGTTCAAGATGTAATGAAAGCTGTATCATCTAGAACAACAATTCCGATTTTAACGGGTATAAAAATTGTTGCTGATTCAGAAGGAGTCACATTAACAGGTAGTGATTCTGATATTTCTATTGAATCTTTTATTCCAGCTGAAGAAGATGACAAAGAGAATGTTGAAATTCTTCAATCAGGAAGTGTTGTTTTACAAGCCAAGTTTTTTAGTGAAATCGTTAAAAAATTACCAATGGATATTGTAGAAATTGAAGTAGGAAACCACCATGCAACGGTAATCCGTTCAGGTAAGGCTGAATTCAGTCTAAATGGATTAGATGCAGAAGAATATCCTCATCTTCCACAGATTGAGGAAGAAAATATTTTTAAAATCCCTACTGATTTACTAAAAGCAATGGTTCGTCAAACCGTTTTTGCTGTATCAACATCTGAGACAAGACCTATCTTAACAGGTGTAAACTGGAAGCTAGAAAACAGTGAGTTAGTTTGTATCGCAACAGATAGCCACCGCTTAGCACTAAGAAAGGCATTAATCAACTCAGAAAATCAAAGTTCATACAATGTTGTCATTCCCGGGAAAAGTCTAAGTGAGTTAAGTAAAATTTTAGATGATACAAATGAACCGATTGAAATTGTCATTACTGAAAACCAAGTATTGTTTAAGGCAAAAAATCTATTATTTTTCTCAAGACTTTTAGACGGAAATTATCCTGATACTTCCCGTTTAATTCCAAATGAGAGTAAAACAAACTTAGTTTTAAATTCCAAAGATTTCTTACAAGCAATCGATCGTGCCTCCTTATTAGCTAAAGAAGCACGAAATAATGTTGTTAAACTTTCAACTCTAACAGACGGAATGATTGAGGTTTCTTCTAATTCCCCTGAAATTGGAAAAGTAAGTGAAGAAATACAAGTGGAGCAAATTGATGGTGAAGAATTAAAGATTTCATTTAGTGCAAAATACGTAATGGATGCTTTAAAGGCACTTGAAGGAAACGAAATCAGTGTTGACTTCACTGGAGCAATGAGACCTTTCGTTATTCGTACAAAAGATGACGATTCTATGTTACAGTTAATTTTACCGGTTAGAACATATTGATGATAAAAATAGCAGGCTGACGTTCGTCAGCCTTTTCTTTATTTATGAGACAATAATTTCTACTTTAATCCAGAAGGAATACCGTATCAGTTATGGAGAGAAAATAAACTTGTATGGGCATTTGTACCTATTTCAAATCTGTGAGACGGAGGTGCTGTCCATCCCTCGAGGACACAGAGATTTCCAATAGTGAAGTTGTTGTACTTCATGGCATATTTTTAGTAAAATATAAAGTTAGAGACTACTGAGGAAGGTGGTTCGCTATGGCAAAACCAGTTAAAATTGATACAGAGTTTATAACATTAGGTCAATTCCTAAAATTAGCAGATGTTATTCAATCTGGTGGAATGGCTAAATGGTTTTTAGCTGAATACGAAATCTTTGTGAATAATGAACCTGAAAATCGCCGTGGTAAAAAGCTAAGAGATGGTGATGTTTTATATATTCCTGATTTCGGCACATATATTGTGAAAAATTAAAGTTGGTGTACAAATTTTGTTTATAAATGAGCTGAAATTAAAAAATTATCGTAACTATGAAGAATTGACGATTCAGTTTGAAAATAAAGTGAATGTAATCTTAGGTGAAAATGCACAAGGTAAAACCAATGTGATGGAATCAATCTATGTGCTTGCTATGGCGAAATCACACCGAACTTCGAATGATAAAGAGTTGATTGGCTGGGACAAAGAATATGCTAAAATAGAGGGTAATATAGAAAAATATAATCGTTCAACTGCCCTTCAATTAGTTATTTCTAAAAAGGGTAAAAAGGCAAAGTTGAATCATATTGAGCAAGAGAAACTCAGCCAATACGTCGGGGCAATGAATGTGATTATGTTTGCACCAGAGGATTTGAATTTAGTGAAAGGAAGTCCTCAGGTAAGAAGAAGATTTATAGATATGGAAATTGGTCAGGTTTCAGCTATCTATTTGCATGATTTGAGTCGTTATCAAAAGATTATGCAACAGCGTAATCATTATTTGAAGCTGTTACAGATGCGCAAACAAAAGGATCAAACGATGCTTGATGTTTTAACTGAACAACTGTGCGAAGCAGCTGCAAAAATCATTTATAAACGTTTGCAGTTTGTTTCTGAGCTCCAAAAATGGGCTGAGCCCGTGCATTCAGGGATAAGCAGAGGCTTAGAAACGCTAAGAATCAAATATAAACCCTCTGTGGATGTATCAGAAGATTATGATTTGACGAAAATGATAGAAGCATATGAACAAAAATTTGCTAAAATAAGAGAGAAGGAAATTGAACGGGGGGCAACTTTAGCAGGTCCACACCGAGATGACTTAACCTTTTTTGTGAATGACCATGATGTGCAAACTTATGGTTCACAAGGACAACAAAGAACCACTGCTTTATCGTTGAAATTAGCGGAGATTGACTTAATTCATAATGAGATAGGAGAATATCCGATCCTTTTGCTTGATGATGTTTTATCCGAATTGGATGATTATAGACAATCACACTTATTGAATACCATTCAAGGTAAGGTTCAAACATTTGTAACAACAACAAGTGTCGAAGGAATTGATCATCAAACATTAAAAGAAGCTGCTACTTTCCGTGTAAGAGCAGGAGAGCTTGCTGACGATAAAAGAGGTGACTGATTTGTATATTCATCTGGGAGACAATTTTGTTGTTCCATCAAAAGAGGTCGTGATGATATTGGATCGACACTCTTCTCAAGATTCCGCCATTGTAGATGAATTTTTTCAAAAGCAAAAAGATAGAATTGTTCAACTGGCAAATGGTGAAGCAAAATCCATTATTGTGACGGTTAATAAAATTTATTTCTCGCCTTTATCATCAAGTACATTAAAAAAACGAGCACAAGTTGCTTTTGATATAGATTAATTAAATGTTTAAAGTCTAGCTTCCTAACAGAAGGGCTTTAGGGTATGGCTTTGAGTGCAACGACAAGTAAGCTTTAGGAAAAGTGTAGGTGATCAATGTGACGACGGAAAATAATCAAGTCCAACAACAATCATATGATGAAAATCAGATTCAGGTTTTAGAAGGTTTAGAGGCAGTTCGTAAACGTCCAGGTATGTATATAGGATCTACGAGCAGTAAGGGTCTGCATCATTTGGTGTGGGAAATTGTTGATAATAGTATTGATGAGGCCTTAGCGGGCTTCTGTAATGAAATTAATGTCACCATTGAAGAAGATAATAGTATTACTGTTAAAGATAACGGACGTGGTATTCCTGTAGGGATCCATGAAAAAATGGGACGTCCTGCAGTTGAAGTTATCATGACAGTATTGCATGCCGGAGGAAAATTCGGTGGTGGAGGATACAAAGTATCAGGTGGACTCCATGGTGTAGGGGCATCTGTTGTTAATGCTCTTTCTACAGAATTAAATGTAACAGTACATCGTGAAGGAAAAGTTCATTTCCAAAGGTTTAATAAAGGTATTCCAGCAGCTGATTTAGAGGTAATTGGTGAGACGGATGTTACAGGCACAATCACCCACTTTAAGCCGGATGCAGAAATCTTCCAAGAAACAACTGTCTATGATTATGAAATATTAGCGAACCGTATTCGTGAGCTAGCATTTTTAAATCGTGGATTGAAAATTACGATTGAAGATAAACGAGAAAACAAACGTTCAAATGAATACTACTATGAGGGCGGAATTAAGTCGTATGTAGAGCATTTAAACCGTACGCGCGAGGTTATTCATGATGAGCCGGTTTATATTGAGGGAGAAAAAGATGGTATTACAACCGAGGTAGCTATTCAGTATAATGACAGCTACACTAGTAATATTTATTCTTTTGCGAACAATATTCACACCTATGAAGGTGGAACACATGAAGCAGGCTTTAAATCAGCATTAACTCGTGTAATCAATGACTACGCTCGTAAAAATAAAATATTTAAAGAAAGCGATGATAACCTTTCTGGAGAAGATGTTCGAGAAGGGATTACAGCTATCATCTCTGTTAAACACCCAGATCCCCAATTCGAGGGACAAACAAAAACGAAATTAGGTAACTCTGA
The DNA here is from genome assembly GCF_048059995.1 of Metabacillus sp. YM-086. Taxonomy (NCBI): domain Bacteria; kingdom Bacillati; phylum Bacillota; class Bacilli; order Caryophanales; family Bacillaceae; genus Metabacillus; species Metabacillus sp. YM-086. Next base: position 30,047 of record NZ_JBLUOI010000051.1, read on the forward strand.
GGTTCGTACAGTAACAGATTCTGTTTTTTCTGAAGCATTTGATAAATTCATGTTAGAAAATCCTTCAGTAGCTAGAAAAATCGTTGAAAAAGGTTTAATGGCTGCAAGAGCCCGTTTAGCTGCAAAAAAAGCTCGTGAGTTAACAAGAAGGAAAAGTGCGTTAGAAATCTCAAGTTTACCTGGTAAGTTAGCGGATTGTTCTTCTAAGGACCCTTCTATTAGTGAGATTTATATTGTTGAGGGTGATTCTGCAGGTGGATCTGCAAAACAAGGAAGAGACAGACACTTTCAAGCAATACTGCCTTTAAGAGGTAAAATCTTAAACGTAGAAAAAGCAAGACTAGATAAGATTCTTTCAAACAATGAAATAAGAGCTATTATTACAGCACTCGGAACAGGTATTGGAGAAGACTTTGACATTATAAAGGCACGCTATCATAAAGTTGTTATTATGACGGATGCGGATGTAGATGGTGCACACATTCGTACTCTACTATTGACATTCTTTTATCGTTATATGCGTCCAATTGTTGAAAAAGGCTATATTTATATTGCTCAGCCTCCACTTTATAAAATTCAACAAGGAAAACGAGTTGAATATGCCTATAACGATAAACAATTAGATTCATACTTGGCTGAAATGCCTGAACAGCCTAAGCCAGGCATCCAACGCTATAAAGGTTTAGGAGAAATGAATCCTGATCAGCTTTGGGAAACAACAATGGATCCAGATACACGTACATTACTTCAAGTAACATTAGAAGATGCAATTGAAGCGGATGAAACATTTGATACGTTAATGGGTGATAAAGTAGAGCCGCGTAGGAACTTTATCGAAGAAAATGCACAGTATGTTAAAAATCTAGATATTTAATCTATTTGAAAGAACACCTCATCTCGGTGAGGTGTTTTTTACATAATATATTAGACAAAAAAAGAGATGGTTATCGTGAAAGAAATGTTAGCTGTAAACGAATATTCCATCAAATTGATGTGTAATCTTTTGCTAATATTGCTATAATGAAGAGTAGACTAATTATTTAACATAACCAATTGGGCAGTTTTTATTATATTTAAAACTATCAACTTTTCTGTAAGAAGATAGTATTTTACCATTTTTCGATGGAATGTTCTTGGCACTCCCAATTAAATTAAGAAAAGGAATAAGGGAGGTTATTTTAATATGGCGGAAAATCAAGGATCACATGTTATTGAGAGAAATATAAGTAATGAAATGAGAGAATCTTTCTTAGGTTATGCGATGAGTGTAATCGTGTCTCGTGCATTACCGGACGTTCGTGATGGACTGAAACCTGTTCATCGACGCATTCTTTATGCAATGAATGACTTAGGGATGACATCTGATAAACCATTTAAGAAATCAGCACGTATCGTTGGAGAGGTTATTGGTAAATACCATCCACATGGTGACTCAGCTGTATATGAAACAATGGTTCGTATGGCGCAGAATTTTAACTATAGATATATGCTAGTAGATGGACACGGAAACTTTGGGTCAGTCGATGGAGACTCAGCAGCTGCAATGCGTTACACCGAAGCTCGTATGTCTAAAATATCAATGGAGCTAATCCGTGATATAAACAAAGATACAATTGATTATCAAGATAACTATGATGGCTCCGAAAGAGAACCAGTAGTCCTTCCAGCGAGATTCCCTAATTTACTTGTGAACGGTGCTACTGGAATTGCGGTAGGAATGGCAACAAATATTCCTCCACATCAATTAGGTGAAGTAATTGATGGAGTCCTAGCGATTAGTAAGGATCCAGAGATAACAATTCCCGAGCTTATGGAAATTATTCCTGGACCAGACTTCCCAACAGCTGGACAAATTATCGGAAGAAGCGGGATTCGAAAAGCTTATGAAACTGGCCGTGGATCAATTACTCTCAGAGCGAAGGTTGAGATTGAAGAAAAGGCTTCAGGTAAGCAAGTAATTATTGTTAAGGAAATTCCTTATCAAGTAAATAAAGCAAAGCTAGTTGAAAAAATCGCAGAGCTTGTTCGAGATAAAAAGATTGACGGAATCACAGACCTACGTGATGAATCTGACCGTACTGGAATGCGTGTTGTTATTGAGGTTCGTAAAGATGCGAATGCGAACGTATTACTTAATAACCTTTATAAGCAAACAGCGCTTCAAACAAGCTTTGGTATTAATATGCTATCTCTAGTAGATGGACATCCTAAAGTATTAAATATTAAGCAAATGCTTCATTACTATCTTGAGCATCAAAAAGTAGTGATTAAACGTCGTACTGCTTTTGAATTAAGAAAAGCGGAGGCGCGTGCTCACATTTTAGAAGGTTTAAGAATTGCTCTTGATCATTTGGACGCTGTGATTGCCTTAATTCGTAACTCGCAAACAACTGAAATTGCCCGTAACGGATTAATGGAGCAGTTTTCTTTAAGTGAGAAACAAGCACAAGCAATTCTTGATATGAGACTTCAAAGATTAACAGGTTTAGAAAGAGAAAAAATTGAAGAAGAATATCAATCGCTTGTGAAGCTAATTGCAGAACTAAAAGCAATTCTTGCGGATGAAGAGAAAGTACTTGAAATCATTCGTGAAGAGCTAACTGAAATTAAAGAGCGATTCAACGATGAACGCCGTACCGAAATTGTAGCAGGTGGAATTGAAAGTATTGAAGATGAGGATTTAATACCTGTAGAAAACATTGTTATTACATTAACTCATAATGGATATATTAAACGACTTCCTGTTTCAACATATCGTACACAAAAACGTGGTGGACGTGGTATACAAGGTATGGGAACAAATGATGATGACTTTGTTGAACAACTACTAACAACATCAACCCATGATACGATTCTTTTCTTTACAAACAAAGGTAAAGTATATCGAGCAAAGGGTTATGAAATACCTGAGTTTAGTAGAACAGCTAAAGGATTGCCGATCATAAATCTTCTAAGTGTAGAAAAAGGTGAGTGGGTTAATGCAATCATCCCGGTTTCAGAATTTGTAGATGATTGGTACTTATTCTTTACTACAAAGGATGGAATTTCAAAACGTTCTCCTTTATCTCAATTTGCCAACATCCGAAACAATGGTTTAATTGCAGTAGGTCTTCGTGAAGAAGATGAGCTTATTTCTGTAAAATTAACTGATGGTTCAAAGGATATCATCATCGGTACGAAGAACGGTATGCTTATCCGATTCCCAGAATCAGATGTTCGCTCAATGGGTAGAACAGCTTCAGGAGTAAAGGGAATCTCACTTGATGAAAGTGATGAAGTTGTAGGTATGGAAATTCTTGAAGATGATGTGGATGTACTAATTGTAACAAGCAATGGTTACGGTAAACGTACTCCTTCTGAGGAATATCGCATACAAAGTCGTGGTGGTAAAGGATTAAAAACTTGTAATATTACAGAGAAAAATGGTCCAGTTGTCTCTGTAAAAGCAGCTACTGGTCTAGAGGATATAATGTTGATTACAGCTAGCGGAGTTGTGATCCGTATGGATGTTGATACAATTTCGAAAATGGGCCGTAACACTCAAGGTGTAAAATTAATCAGACTTGATGAAAACGTATCTGTCTCTACTGTAGCATTAGTACAAAAAGAAGAAGAATCTCAAGATGACATGAATGAAGAACTGGAAGAAACAGAACAGCAGTTGGAAAATGACTCATCTGAAGAATAATATAAAGGCATAGAAGGCTGAATACACATTCTTTGAGTGTGGAATTCAGTCTTTTTTTACATTCTTAAACATTATCATTGTTTTTTGTTTATAATGTCATAAGGGGGGGATACCTTTGAAGATTCATATTAGTCAATTAGAAGAAGGTTGTATCTTATCAAAGCCGATTTTATCAGCAACAAATCAACCTTTAGCATATAAAAACACAATTATTACAAAGCACATTAAGGAAGCTCTTATAGCATTCCTGGTAAAAGAAGTTGAAGTGGAAAACATTCTTGATAACGGCCGGGAATTCAAATTAGCTGGATATAGTAATGAGCAAGATGAAACAGAAGATACAGTGGTTGAAGATAGCACATTAATCAAATCGTTTTATCATCAATACCTGGAAGCTGTACAAGCTTATAAGCAGCTTTTTATTAGTTGGCAATCCGGTGTTCAAATTGATATCAACAAAGTAAGACAAGCGATTTTACCCCTAGTATCTGAAATTGAAGGTAATGATGAGGGAGTCTTTAAACTCTATCATTATTGTAAGCAGGAAGATTATATGTACCACCACAGTGTGTCTGTGGCGTTAGTAAGTGCCTTTTTAGCTCAAAAATTAGGGTATCAAAAGGGAGAAATAAATCAAATTGCTTTAACAGGATTGTTATGTGATTGCGGTATGTCAAAAGTAAACCCAGCGATCCTAACTAAAAAGGTAACATTAACTGAAATTGAATATAAAGATATTAAGCAACATCCGGTTCATAGCTATAATTTATTAAAAAATATTATGTCTATTAAGGATGGAGTAAAGCTAGGGGTACTCCAGCATCATGAACGAATAGATGGAAGCGGGTATCCCTTAAGCGTGAAAGCTGAAAAGCTTCATCCTTATAGCAAAATAGTAGCTTTAGCCGATATTTACCAAGCTATGGTTGCAGTAAGACCATATCGTAGTAAGCAGTCACCCTTTAAAGTGTTAGAACAAATTATGGAGGACGAATTCGGCAAATTTGATCTTACAATCATTAATGAATTGAAAAAAGGAATAACAAGGTTTTCTACAGGTACAAAGGTAAAGTTGTCAGATGGATTGGATGCAGAAATTATCTTTATGGATGATAATAACCCAACTAGACCTATGGTGAAATACTTGTATTCTCAAGAGATCATTTCGTTAAAAGATAGAAGAGAATTATTTATTGAAGAAATTATATAAAAACTACTCTGTTTTGTGTTGACTTAAGATATAGATGCTGATATAATTTTTTGAGTCAGCCAAACAGAGTGTTTCATATAAAACTTTGTTATAAAAAGTAGTTGACTTAACTAAATGTTAAATGTTATATTAATGAGGTCGCTTTTGAGTGACATCACAAGTTCTTTGAAAACTAAACAAAACCAAGCGTGCCAACGTTAATTTTTATTAACAAAAACAATGTACTATATAGTACAAACTTTATGAGCTATATCAACTCTTTATTGGAGAGTTTGATCCTGGCTCAGGACGAACGCTGGCGGCGTGCCTAATACAT
>NZ_JBLUOI010000052.1:0-35231 GCF_048059995.1 Metabacillus sp. YM-086
CTAAGTTTAAGATTATAACATAGGGTAAAGTTAATCTTGATAAAACTAATAAAAAACCTTTGCGAGTAGAAATTGACGGGGCCAGTGCAACCATGTTTGAACTCTTTTCGTATGTAATATCTACATTTGCTTTTAATATTACAAATACAAAGTTGCATTATCACCATTATATTAGCTTGCCTGAGGCATGAGACCTGTCAGGCGCTTCATCATGCTGTAGGCGGTCTTCCATCCACATTGGTTTCATTTTAAAAATTAACAGTGTTTCGTATATTAACTATTCCCAGATAAATAGTTATGTCTACTTAGGAGTAATTCATAAAAATAATCAAATGCTTGATTCTCGTGTAAAAACTCTTTAATTACATAATGTCCTCCTCTCTCCTTTGTTTTATAAATTTTCCAAACACCATTGTCAAATGCACACCCCATAACAAGTGGTTCATCCGTAATATTATCAATCACTACTATATACTCACCTAAATTAAATTTTCTCGATTCATATATCGTTAGGAACTCTTGCTTTGTCACATTACAGCCTCCTTAGTATTTGGTTATTATTCCAATCTTCTCTAACATTTCCGCGTTGAGTGGAGTTACAATTTGCTCTGCTCCACCATTCATAAGAAGCTCACCAGTAGAACTGTTATACCATGGTGCCGCCGTTCCCTTTAAACCGTAAGTAGCATCAACATTTCCAACTATATTTTTTGCATTGTTTTGAAAGTCTTTGTAGTGTGCCATAAAGTCATCAAAATCAACTGATGAAATAGGATTCTTTCCATTAGCAGCTACTATTTTATTCAACACGTCAAGATTTTCGTCCTTAATGGCGTCAATAGCATCAAAGTACGAATCATTATCAAAGGTTCCCACATGTCTAGCAGATGGGTTCTCTAAATAAGGAATTGCTCGTTGATCATAAGTATAGGGAACACCATTTTCAGGTAAGGTGGTGAAATTTTCACCAGTCTTGCCTCCAATCCTATCCCATTTTATCGGTAAAGGGTTATTATTGCTTATGGATTGAATGAAATCCTTATTAAATCCCATATCTTTAGGCCAGTCTACAATCATCCTGCCATTTGCTCCAAAACCTTCGGGCTTTAAAAACTTGGCATCCGAGATAACCGTAACATCACCCTTTACTTCTAAAGCATTGTAGCCAGCTAGTATCTTGGAAAGCTTCTGTTCAATTGATAAATCTGAACGCTTACCAATTTGGTTTATGTAATCAAAATATTCTCCTGCATTTTTAAATTTAAGATTATCCGCACCCTCTACACCATCTTCATTCCCCTTTCGCTTCCCTTCAATAGAACCATTAATATTCGGTCTATTTCTAAGCAAAATTGAAGATGCTCCTCCGACACCTAATGTTATCACGCTTAAACTATTCAACCAGTGCTCCTTTGAAAGGAGATCCTCAGGATTGAATGTACCATTGATTATATCTGCAGAACCAAAAGTTAAATAGTTTAAAAAGTCATAGAAAGAGTCTGTAGAGTTATTGTAACGAAGTTTTGCCCCTTCCCAAGTGACTTTCACTCCATCTAGACCACCCAGTGTAAGATAATTAGCAAAGTCATATGGAGAATCAAACATTTTATCGGCTCTAGTTTCGAGACCGTACCAGACATCTTGACCTATCTCTTTAAAACTATTCAAAGATTTATCAAAAAAATTTAATTCTTCATTTTCCTTTTTTTCTACTTTCTCGGGCGAAACTTTTAATAAACCATACCTCATATATAGTAGCATTGTGTAATTCAATCGTTCATTTTTGCTCAGCTGTGATCCCGTTACAGGATCAAACCCATATATTGCACGAAGTAAATCATTATAACCAGAGAATTCAGCCACATTAAACTCAGCATTTTTCAAATTTCCTGCAAACAATGTATTGGTTTGAATTCCCTGTTCCTCAAGCTCTTTATTTTTCAGTCGTAAGTAGTTATCCGTATGAAACTTCGCTCCTGCTTGAAGCTGATAGATTTCACTAGTACGAAAAGCTTCTGCATCAAAGGAAATAGGTTGAATTTTCACTCCTGTTGATGTGGCATCTTTCAATGCCTGATACAATGATTGTGCATTGTCCTGTTCATACATGGAATACATATACTCATTGAGTAATTCTTGATCGACTCTCTCAACAGCTTCTATCGTTTTTTGCCTTTTCACTCGTGAATCGTCCATGTATGCTTGAAAGTCTGAGGTGGAAAATACTTGTAAGGAAAGTATATCATTTATTTTTTGGAAAATGCTATTTAACTCACTTCGATGTTGATCGACCATATCTTCCGCATGTCTTTCACTTTTACTTACATCATCTTCTAAAAAGCTGTTATGTACAACTGTTTCTGCACCTAGCTTATCACTGATTAATTTATAGTTAACTCCATTAAAAAACGCAATCTGACAATCTATTAATTGAAACCAGGCATCTATGACCTCAGTGTGCGCTTTATAAAACCCTTTAATCGCTTCAGCACCTTTACCGGTAAATGAATCTAGTTCGACAAGTGCTTGAAACGTTTTCTGTAAGGATTCTAGCTGTGATCGTAGTTTTTCGTAATCATTCGATCTCTTTTCCATCGCATCGACCAAAGATTGTGAATCAAGTACCCTCAATTCGTCCACCTCATCTCTCTAAACTCTTTTCATCTTGATATGGCTTCGTCCTGATTTTTCATGGCCGTTACGTTAATTTTAGTATCTGCTACATTTTTTTCTAATTCCTTCATATAATCATCTATTAACCTAATAATATTTTGTTCTCTTTCCTTCCATTCTATTGTATAAGTAAGATAGTTTTCGCCTAGCAGAGAGACAGGTACATCCTCAAGCTTTACATTTTCGATTGCTTTTTGAACCTCGTCTAACTTATCCATTACATCTGAATGAATTAGTTGAATTTCCATAAAAAGTCACCCTAACTATCTATAATTTATTCTTCATCATTTTCTAGTGACCACAATAAGGCGTATAAACTTGCTATTTCAGCCTTTAAGGAAGAAATTTTTTCACTTATTGAGCTTTGATAGGTGTCATATTGGGCGTTCCCAATCCATTGCATATTGTTATAGGCAAGTTCTCGTTTATCATCATATTCATCTGATCGTACACCTTTCCAACTAGGTGCTAACTCAGGCTCCTTGATCATTTTGATTTCTTGTAATAAAGATTGCTGTTCCCCTCCAATTTCAGCATTGGCTGTTTGGAGTCTAGAAATTTGTTCTTGTAATTCTTGAATTCTGGCACGTATTGCTCCTGCGTATAGCCCCATCCTATCGCTCCTCTCCATTCAAAAGTTATGAGTTTTCTATCCTATTATTTGCTTTACCATATGTAACAAACACAATTGTAAGCATGATTAGGCAAAGGATAATGAAACCAAGAATTAACAGAGATAAGGATAAAGAGGATTTAGAATCCTCTTCTGTTTTCACTACCTTTATTGACTGTGGTCCAGAGAATAGCTTTAGCTGCTTTGCTTGGTGAATAATTGTATTTGTGTTTTGATTTTCTTTCTTAAATAACTCTGAATTTATTTCATCAACGTTAAAGATCTTTTTTCGTTCAAACGTTAATACCTTTTGTTCTTCAGGTATTTGATGCTTTTCTTTCGTTAAAACATCTCCCTCGATAAGGTCTGTGTCTTTATTATCCGTTTCTCGTTCGTATTCATTCGGACTTAATTCCTCTATGCTTTCAATATTAGTACTCCCATTAACAGGAGAAGCAAGGGCTAACGAGAGGAAAATAATTAGCATAAAGGCTATCACCTTACATCGCTTCATTATAATCATCTGTTTCCGTTTGGATTGCCTTCAAGCTGCGACGTTCCAATAGAATTTGGACTGCTAGAAGGATTAGGAACATAACCGCTAATATACTTATTCCTGGTAAAAACAAGGAATCGCGACCATACTGGATAGATGTATATACTTTTGATATTGGGTCATTAAAAGTAAAGTTTGGCGTAGTTAGAGCCAGTAATGGAACAACATAGAATACAATCATTCCCATTACAGCTATCGCTCCAACTAAACGTTGAATTGTAAAGGACACCAAAATAATTCCCGAGCTAACGAGCATTAACATAACGGTAAAGATTGTCCATTCCATTCCTTTTGTCTCATCTAACCCATATATATTCATTCCATACAAACTAATCACAAAACCGACCGTTAAGTTTAATAATAAGAACAGTACAGCTTTTAACCAGTGCGGTAAAGAGTGAAAGAAATGAATCAAAAAGCCAATCATTAAACTTGCTAATAAAACGATAAACATCACAACTACAGGTGGAACGATTTTTTCTTGCTTTTCCACTGTCTCACCTGCTGTTAACTGAAGAGGACTTGCTAAAAATTCATACACATGGCCATTCTTTTGTCCATCCACAAAAGCATTCCCTAAGACGCTAAACACATCATCTCGGATAAGCTCAGTTGAAACGACATTTGCATTCCATTTATCATTTAAAAGATCTGCATTTGCTTGCACTTTATTGACTTGTTGTTGCAGATCATTTGTATAGTCAACGATAATATCCTGACTATTTTTAGCAGAGTTTATCCATTGATAAATAGATTGCATTTTCCCAGCCATTTGCACCTGATTGGAGACAAGATCACTACTAGTTTTACTAGTAGCTAATATAGGTGCTTCGGAGATACTTCCCTGTTCTGCTCGCTTTATTTGCTCCAAAATTGCTTCTGCTTCATCACCGATAGAGCTTAAATCGTTCATTAAATCTTCGTGATTTTCTTGAATCGCTCCATGATATTGAGCAGCAAAGACTGTGAATGCATCCTCTAAAGCTACTAACCCATCCTTTGTAGTAGGTAAATGATGCTCCATCTTTTCCCAGATATCAGTATTTGAGTCTGGTACCTTAAGAATCTCTTCAAGCTCACTTACTAATTCTTCATTCTCAAGAACTTCCTTTTTAATATCTTTATCCAGAGTATTACCAGTCAAGGTCGTCTCATATTGAGATAAGTATGCATAATAATGTAGTAAGTCAATAATATCTCCAGAAACAATTTCATTAGAGAACATTTCTGTCAATACTTCTTTTCTACGATCTGAAAGTAAAGATGAGCTCAAAATTTCTTGTTCTTTTTTATTAATTTCATCAATTATGATCAAAATATCATCCGTCACCTGAGCAATTTGAATTCTTAGCTGTTTATTTATCTCTAATAAATCGTCTTTATAGCGAGATAATTCGTTATATTTATCCGTCATTAACTGAAAGCGACTCAATAACTTATCGTTTGCCGCAGCCAAACTTTTTACCTCTTTTTTCAAAGCATCAGTTTCGGGTTTTTCGGCAATCTTTTTATTAAGGTTGTTAATTTGACTACTTAAATCATCCATTTCTGTTAATAGTTGATCCTGATCTTCATTTTCCACCATTTTAATGGATTTTTTCACTTCATCTATTCGACTAGAGACATTTGCTAATGATTTCTGACTTACAAGAATTTCATTTTGGTTTGTAGCATCATCGCCTGCTGTTGGAGATTGTGACTCAACATTTTCATTATCCATTCCTGTATCTGGTGAAGCTTCATTACCTACCTCATTTTCAGAATCAAGTGAACCTACAGTCCCTCCTTCATTTTCGGTCTCAGACTGATTTCCTGTCCCAGCATTGTCTTCGGACTCAGGCAAGTCTTTTTCTGCATCTTCATTATCTCCTGACTCCGGCGTACCTTCTGCCGCAACATTGCCTTCGGGACCTTTCGAATCTACTGCCCCATCATTGACTTCTGGATTCTCCGATTCTTCTTCCCCACCAATTTCTCCAGGATTCTCCGGTTCTTCATCATTTCCGCCTCCTCCCCCATAAGTAGGAGGTGGTGGAGTGTCTGGAATATCTGGAATGATTGGATCTCCTTCTAATCCCGCTAATTTCCATTTCAATTCAATTATTTTCGTTTGAAAATGATTTAAGGAAACAGTATTAATCAATTGCTTTTGATAGTGATCTAGAAGACTTGAGTGATAGTTTAGTAGTGATTGCTTTTGGTTATTGGTAAAGCTATTTTGTTGCTCCTGCATGGTTTGGAACAGCTGTTGTCCCTTTTCCATTTCTTGCTCTACTTCAGTCATTTGCCTTAAAAGTTGCAGCTGATTTTTGTTAAATAGTTGTTCTGTTTTTTGTAGGCGTGGTTGCTGCATTTGTGTTATCTTATTAATTTTCATCTTTGATTCTGTCTGTATTTGTGCTAATAGCTGCTGTTGTCCCTCTTGGTAGGCTTTATACTTCTCCACACCCTGAATAAAGTTAGATAAATTCTGCGTGAATCCATTTAGAATATCTTCTTGACCATCTGACTCTTGGTTTACCTCTTTAATCGAGCTTTGTAATCCAACAAGAAGAGATTGTTGACCATCTAGTTGCTCCGCCAAACTCTTAGAGCTTGGCTTGTAAAAAGCGTGCATCGTTTCTTGGAAATCTCGTTCTTTTTGTAAAATTTGGTCAAACTCCTTACGAACAGAATTTAGGTCGGTCGCGATAAAGTTCCAATAGAGCGAAGACAAATTTTTATTCACTCGTTTACTTGCTTGTTCAATCTCTAATAACGCTTTTTCCTGATTCACTGCATTCAATTGTGTTTGTAATTTATAATCAAAGTTTACCTTGCTTGGATTGTTCTCATCATAAGTCATGGCAGTTTGTGAAAAATCCGATGGAATGTAAACCACGGCATCATACTTTAAATTGCGTAGGCCATTTTCAGCCGAGCTCCGACTTACCACATTCCACTTATAATTAGAATCATTTTCAAGAATATTTGTAATCTTACTGCCTAACTCCAATTTCTCGCCATCTTCTTCCATTCCAATGTCCTCGTTGACGATAGCGATAACCTGCGTGGCATTTTCTTTGATCTTAAAAGGTTCTTTCCCAATTGCCTGAAAAAAGACAAATGGAGACACAATAATGAAAATCGTTATAATAATTAGCTTCCATAAGCCACTCTTCATTACGTATGCACCTTCCTTTCAGTTAACATAAGAGGAATTTGAATCTTCGTATCCTTTCCATTTGAAACATAATACCCAAAGCCTGGTTGAATTTCTGTTTCCTTTCGTACATAAGGGAGGTTAAATAAGGTTTGGTCTGTTTTTTTCATTAAAACAATACCTTGTTGGATCTGCTTCACTTCAGCTGTTAATGGTTCAAATCCTCGAGATAAATCGTTATTAGAACCAGCAACAACAATATGGAAGCCTAAGTGTCCAAAGCTTGTCATATACCGAACGAGTTGATCCTGTGTCTTTTTATCAATGGTTTGTAAAAATCTTGCATAACCATCAATAAACAGATAAATTGACTCATACTGAACAGTGTTAATACCTTGCTCCAGCATAAGCTGTTGCTCTCTGGCTCTTTTATGTAAGATATCATCGAGCGAATCTAACCAGACTTTAATAGAATCATTAGTAGTTAGATAGACAACTTGCTCCTTATCTCTGTAATCAATTAAACCTTGGTCAATTGAATCAAATATAGCTAATTGTTGGACACCTTGATCTATAGTGTTATGGAGCAGTACCTTTATTATATTTGTTTTTCCTTTTTGAGATTGCCCAACAATAACACAATGCTTATGCTGCTTAAAATCAACACATACAGGTTGAACAGTCTCTTCGTTTAAGCCGATTGGAGTCACACCTGTTTGTGATTTTTTCAAATAAGTTACAAACTGTTTGTAATTTAATTCTGTTGGTAGCATTGGAATTCCAACAGGTTCATCCAAGTCACTGTATTTGTCTTGTAAATGCTGTACCTCTTCTTTCAATAGTCGCAATTGCTCATAATCATCCTTTCCTTCATTGGACAAATAAACTTGTGAAAGATAAGTTTCATCCTTTTTAATAAGGACCCGTCCAGGGATTGGTTCAGGAATGAACGGTACCCGCCCAACTATCGAAAATGCTTCGTTATGATCAATTAAATAGTGAACAATTTTCGTTCTTAATGTATTTAATAATGATTGTCTAATTGAATTTAGTCTTGTTGCAGATAAAATGATATAAATTCCTAACGATTGTCCGTCTCTAGCAATCTGTTGCACCGTTGTTTCAAAATCAAGCATTTCTTCTTTTACAACATCAAAATTATCAATTGTGATAAATAATAGTGGAAGCTTGTTTTCCGACAAATGGTTGTACATTTTTATCGAGCTGACCTCTAATTCCTGAAACAGCACCTTTCGATTAGCCATTTCCTCGCGTAATCTACCAACCAATTTTTCTAATTTTCGATCTTCATCCATGATGAAATATTCTGCTGTATGCGGTAATTGTTTTAACGGCAGCAAGCCTCCATTTCCAAAATCTAAAAGGAAATAGTGTATTTCCTCTGGAGAGTATTCGTGAGCCATTCCCATTAAAAGTGTTATTAGTGTTTGCGTTTTTCCATAACCGGAAGAACCAATTAATCCGATGTTTCCATCCTCAATTAATTCATAATAATAAGGTGATTGAATTTGCTTATCTGGTTCATCCGTCATAGCCACTAATACACGTGGTGATTTTTCCTTAGCATGATGATTTGAATACTTATATAAACGATTTGCTAAAGGCTCTAACCATGGACTTCTTAGCTTCTTAATTCCAAGCTTCTTTTGCGTGCTCTCGATTTTATCCACAATTAGTTCAATTTCTGTCTTCACTGTATTTATTACATTCTGTTCAGTTGCAAGATCAGATAATGGGATAAGTCCAAGGTCAGTTACTATCGCCACCTCGTCCTCACTTATCGTTGTATCTTCTTGATAAGGTGCTCCACTCCATGCTGATTGAAAAAGTTCATATACCTCGTTGTTCCCAACCTGCAAGTACCCTCTACCAGTTATGGTTATACCAGCTGCATCTCCATTTTTCAGAATCTCTCGACTGTCCTCAACATTTTGAACTTTTAGCGCTACTCTAAATCTAGCATTACTTAAAATCTGATCATTGATCACCCCACCTGGTTTTTGCGTTGCTAAGATAAGGTGAACACCGAGACTTCTTCCAATACGAGCTGCACTGACTAGCTCCTGGATAAACTCAGGTTCCTCACTTTTCAATTCAGCAAACTCATCTGAAATGATAAATAGATGGGGAAGCGGATCAGTTGTCTTCCCTTCTTTGTACATTCGTGTGTATTGATTTATATGTGTAACCTGATATTCATCAAATAAACGCTGTCTGCGTTTTAATTCACTTTTTATCGAGGCAAGTGCGCGCATGCTAAAGTTTTTACTTCCCTCGATATTCGTAATTGTCCCTAACAAATGAGGAATCCCTTTAAATGGTTGAGCCATTCCTCCTCCTTTATAGTCAATTAACAGAAATGACACCTCATGCGGATGAAAATGTACGGCTAGTGATAATATGTAGGTTTGCAAAAATTCACTTTTCCCTGATCCAGTTGTTCCTGCAAGCAAACCATGAGGACCGTGAGCCTTTTCGTGCAAGTTTAAATCAACAAGGTCATTTTTCCCTTTTAAACCAACGGGAACAGCCAATGATTTTGCAGACTCCATCGTCAACCAGTTTTGTGAGATTGGAAGATCCTCTATATCCTTCACCTGAAGCATTTCCAAAAATGACACAGAATCAGGTATTGAGTTAGTCATCCCAACCTGGTGATCGAGAGTTCGTAGCATTCTTGCAAAAGCTTCATTATTTTTTTGTGTATGTTCATCTAAGCGAAAACTAATCTGCACTGCTTTTTTCTGCTGAATTAATATATCGCCTTCTTCGTCATTGATATAACGGACAAGTGTATGAATATTGTCCGAGAAGCTTTCCTTTACCTCGGCAACGAATACTACTGAAATTCCTAAGTGACTATACTCTCCCTCTAAATATTGCATAATCACATGCTCAGAAATTAATTGCTGGTCTGTAATAAAAAAGATTAAATGAGGCAAAAATTTCAACTTTTCCTTATCTTCTGCAAGGTCACGTTCTCTAATCATTTCGTAAATAAAGGTGAGTAGTTGATCCCTAGTTCTTTCGTTATAAATAAACCCTTTTGCAAATGATTGCGGAAATTGAAAGTGTGGAAGCCATTTCATCCATTCCCATTCACCATACTCATCTTCATTAAAGATGAAAATAAAACGAACATCATGGTAGCTATGCTGAAAAGCCAATTGTCCAATTAGTTGATGTAGCTCTTTTTTGAGTACAGACCTTTTACCAATTAACCCGATTGCTCCTTCTGAAAGATTGACTG
Organism: Metabacillus sp. YM-086; assembly: GCF_048059995.1. NCBI lineage: Bacteria > Bacillati > Bacillota > Bacilli > Caryophanales > Bacillaceae > Metabacillus > Metabacillus sp. YM-086. The sequence goes on from NZ_JBLUOI010000052.1 coordinate 10,256, forward strand.
TAATCGGAAGATTCTTTAAGGAACGATAGGTACTCTCTAACTTTTGTGACTCTTCTAATAAATCATCCATTTCACGCTTTGACATATCTGTATTATTATTAGTCATGCTAAAACTCGCAGGAACTGTCCCTCTACCAAGTCGAAATTGTAAAAAATCATCACTCTCAATTGTTCTCTCCCAAATTCGGTCAGAAATATGAGAAGTAAGATATTTCATTCGTTCAAAGCTGGGAAAGTGAAATTCTAAAACCTTCTGCTGCTTTAGGGCTAATTGCTCTAACTCTTCCCGCTTTGTTACAAGGTATTGCTTGTAAATTCTTCTACGACGCTGTTCATTTTGTTTATGGCGTTTTCTATCTTTAATATATTGTGCGGTTGACGTTAGTAAAGTTGTTAGGAACATGACAATCGAAACAACGATAAAAATTCCTCTTGGAACAAAAATTGTTATGAATGTCATCGCAATGAGCATTGTTAACGGAGGAAGGATAATAAGCCACAAGCCACGACGGCTGTCTTCTACTTCCTGTGAGGGGAAAGCCAACTGCACTTTATCAACAGGAAGATCATAAATCATTCGAGGTGTCCGTCGATAAATAGGATAACGCTTTTGCATTTCTGATTGAGGCATTTCTATGATAGGCAAGCTACACTCGAATTTCTCAAGGTACTTTACCTGTATCGTATCCTCAGCGATTAAAGTAATTTGCATGAAATCCCAAAGAATAGTATCTCCCTTTTTAATAACAGAGCGTTCCTTTTGCTGATGACCATTCACATATAATCTAGTTTTCAATCCTTTTATCTTCCACTCAGTATGTTGTTTATATAGGGTAAATTCTTCATTATCAGAAAGGGAATTTATCCCCTTCACTAAATCACCAGTTTGTGGAGCAATCGTAAACAGACACTCATCTTTATGACCAATATAAAATGTTCTCTCAAAAGCAAATTCCTTCGTTATCATCATTTTTAATGAATGGTCCCCTAGGGAAACCTGTTGTTCTTGATTAAGATTAATATTAATCTCTAATTCATTATCTATCTTTATACGAGCAGCATTTTCCTCTACCAATACTAAAATAGTGTCCTCTACCTCTTTTACACTAGATATTGTCAGCGTATCAGTAAGACTAGTACCAATCGTAATCGGTTCTTTTCTTCCTTGCTCTACTAAAATAGATTGATAGGTGTTCTGATAAAATATCCAAAGTCGAATCAAGCTATTCACCTCTATTGCTTCGTTGTTGGTTGAGCCTGTTTAGTTGGACTCGGGTGTCTTCTTCTCTGTTTTTTCCTCTTGCCCTGTTACCTCGTTTTGGACATTGCTCTGTTCTGTTTGCGATTCCTCCGTCTTTTCTTGAGCTGTATCCGTTTGTACATTATTTTGAGTCGATGTTTCAGCATTTTGTTCAGTCTCTGCATTAGACTGCACGTCTGCTTCGTCTTGTTGATTGTTCTCTTCTTCAATCTCTTTCATAAAAGCATCCAATTCTTGTTCTATTTCTGAGATTTTCTGTTGTCGTTCTTCATTTTCTATTTCTTCATCTGCCTTTATTTGTTCTCGATATTTTATTAAACCGTAAATGATAATATCGCGATCTTCTAGAAATCTAGCAGCATCTAACGCCTTGTCAGCCTCTCCTCTGCCTATATGAATCCAATACTTGTAATAAAGTGGATCCGATTGCAGTGTTACGGTATTTTCTACGTAATCTTTTTGTTCTTCCGTTAATGACTCATTCACAATGTATGATATCGCTAGTTCAAACTGTGCAACATTAGGTAATTGGTCAATTTCATAAGATTCTAATGTGGTCACGACTTGACTATAACGTTTATTTAAATAATGCTCCTGTGCTTCAATTACATTGGACTGTCTAGGATGCAGAAAAAATAAAGAATAAATCAAATAAATAAGAACTGGAACAAAACAAACACAAACAGTCCAAAATACAGATCGACTCCACTTCCATTTCCTTTTACTGATACGGATCAGTGTAGATTCTTTTTCTTTTAACTTCTTCCTATGGGATTGAATGACTTTTAGTAAATGATCATAATCAGTTGCTTGAAGAATCAATTGCGCAAGTTTAGACAAATTTAATGTCTTATAATAGTGAAAGTATTCCTCAAAGGAATAGTCGTTATCGAGTAAAGCAGCTACAGTTGCCTTAGTTTCTAACAATTGGACCTCTTCATTTTTTTCATAAGGTGGGATACTTTCCATAACTCCATAGTGTAGAAAATACGGTGTTAAACCTTGGTCAAACACTAAATTATCAGGACAAACAACTAAATGTGTTCGAAGCAAATCATGTTCCTTCACTTTACCTACTAACTGATAGGCAGTTACCGTTCGATCTCTCTCTTCTAGCTTAAGGAAAGAGCTTATACTTAAATAAGAATCGGGCAAACGATAATCAATTACTACTTGATCATCCGTCATGGTTACTTTCTTGTTAAACTGCTTTTCTATCTGTTCAAGGAAGGATATCTCCTCTAGCGAATCTAGTTTTACTTTTTCTTTCTGAAAAGAAAAGGTAACGATATTTTTTTCTTTCTTTATCGTTGCTTCTAGTTTTTCTTCAATGTAAGAAAGCTCATTTTCAGCCATGACTTCAAAATCTCCTTTACCACGCTTGGTTCATTTGCTTTAACTATAAAACTTCAATCCTATCTCCTGTCATAATCCCAACATCAACCAACCGATGATGACCTGGAATGATGTTATTTTTATTCACAACTCGTACCCAAGTTCCTTCACGTATATTTATATCTAATTGCTTTTGTTTCCAAGCAATATCAACTAGTTTTTTAACAGTATGGTAATCCGATAAACGTAAATCTAATTTTTCATCGATATAATTGCATAAATCTACAGTAACCTCTACGTACACACATACCACCTCATAATGAGGGAGCGCCTATTAGATAAGCGCTCCCTATGGTTATGTTATCTATAAACTCGTTCGTCTTATCTACGGATTTGACTAGCAATATCTGCATCTGCATCGCGAATTGCTCCAGCAGTGCTTTTGAGTTGACGATTAATACTCTCTAATAATTCTTCCATATCTTGAAATGATGGACGTAACATAATGTATTGATCTTGGAATGCTTTGGAGGATTCCCCTTCCCAAATTCCTTCTAATCTCTCAATCATTTTGTCAAGACGAACAATTTGTTCATGTACCTCTACTCCTTCTTTTCCATAGAGATCTGCGACTTGTTCTAGCTCTTCTGGTGTTACGCGAATTGTACCTGACATTGTAACCTCTCCTTTTAATGAATTTTATTTCACTTATGTATAAGTGATTTGAAATGGATGTCTATGTCGTCTATAGATAACCAATTCACTATATATCAATACCATATTATTGAGTCATAATATAGATATTTTTGTATTTTTTAACATTAAATGGTAATATGTTCCTCATTGTAAATACACTCTAAGGTTAAAATACCTATAAATAAAAACGAAACAGAAAGGTATTTAGTACCATTCCTATTTTTGGAAGGTTGTATGAATATATATGTTAATTAACGATTAAGCTTGTAAAAATATAAAAAGGCAAACTATAAAAATAGTTTGCCTCAGACTGTAGACAACTCGATAAAATCGGGCTTGCCTACAGTCTTTATTTTGGTTTGAGGTGAAAAGGGGGCTGTTGATTTCCGTTCCAGGCGCTTCGCTTTCCGCGGGGCTGGCGGAGGGCCTCCTCGTCTCTAGCTCCTGCGGGGTCTCACCTGTCCAGCTGCTCCCGCAGGAGTCTGCGCACCTTCCACTACAATCAACAGAAACTTTAAACTTTATGTGCAGCAGTAATAAAACATAATATAAAATGGACTTGTATAGCGCATGAGGTGATGGAGATGTTATCAAAGAAGAGTTCAAACGCACGAGATCAATTAGAGGTGGTTACCGTAGGACCGTAATCTGGAAGCTGCCATAGACTTCTCTTTCATCTATGATCGAGTTAAGGATCTCTTTTCGGAAGTAGGTCACCCAAGCATTAATGCAGCTGTTAATCAATCTCCCATTCATCCAATATATCTTTGATATCGCTCTATGAGTCAGTCAATCAAGGAAACCCAGACCAATATGGCATATCGTTGGTTCTTGGGATTCGAAAGGAAAGAATTGAAGGAAATCAAGGAAAGTACCACCGACCAAGGAAGGATTCTTTCCGAAAGCATAGCCAACTGGACATGGGAGGGTCCAGTTAAGCATAAAAACAGTCTATCACGGGTGTCTTTTCTAATAAAAAAGCCAACTCAAAGACAAAAAGGGTTCGGAATGTGACCATTCCAAACCCTTTTTGTCTACAACCTGATGCAAACTATAAAAATAGTTTGCCTTTTTATTCCTAATCTTGAGAAAGTCTCTTAATAATCGTTGCCAACAGAAGTGTTCTTTCTACTAAGCTCGGAATTTCCAAGTATTCTTTATCACTATGAGCATTTCCACCAACAGGGCCTAATCCGTCTATCGTTGCAACCCCAAGTGAAGAGGTATAGGATGCGTCAGAACCACCGCCTGTTGCTGTATCTTCTATTTCGATCCCGATTTCATCTCCAACATCTTGAATGATTCGAAGCAACGCTCTTGTTTTTTTATTTTTCTCCATAGGTGGTCGATTCATTTCACCTTCTAGAACTATTTTCGTTCCAGACACCTCAGTAGTTGAACAAATTTCTTCAAGTCGTTCTTCAATGATTTCAACCTGCTCCATTTCTTTCATTCGCACATCAATTTGAGCTTCGGCATGATCAGAAATTGTGTTAGCACTTGAGCCACCTTCAATTAAACCTACATTAACACTAATGCCATTTTCATGATCTGAAAGTTCATGTAGTTGAATAATTTTATGTGCCAGCTCTTCAATTGCACTTCGCCCTTTTTCAGGCTCAATCCCCGAATGTGCCGCTTTTCCTTCAACAATAAGTGTGTAATTACCTTTCCCTCTGCGCGCTGTAACCAATGAGCCATCCTTTCGCGCAGGTTCCATGACGAGAGCATATCTCATACCTTTTGCTTCACTTTCAATGAGAGATCGTGATGTTGGTGAACCAATTTCTTCATCGCTATTAAGGATAATTTTAATCTTTTTATAGCCTTCATGTCCTTCGTTTAGTAATGCTTTTATAGCGTATAAAACAGCCGCTTGACTAGATTTCATATCAATAACACCCGGTCCATATGCTCGATTGCCTTCAATTTTAAAAGGTCTTTCTAATGCAGTTCCTTTCGGAAAAACTGTATCCATATGAGCTATAATAACGATGTTAGGATTTTTTGCTTCTTTATGCTGAATAACCAAATGATTTCCGTAACTTTCTTGTGGAATAACTTTAACATGAAAACCTAGTGCGGTGTAGTTATCCTGTAGTATGTGTCCAATTTGGTCGACACCTTCTTTATCATGTGAGCCGCTATCTATGTTTACTAGTTTTTCAATAAAAGTCAGCATTTCATTTTGTTGCTGATATATAAATGATTCCATGGAGCCGTTTCCTTCTTTCCTCTACCTGTTAATATCCAGTTAAAAAGATTTTACCAGAATAAAGGCAGAAAGGTAAGTAGTGTTTCCTAGGATGATATGAGAAGATTTGCTAAAATCCAAAGCAGGACAAAGCTTAAGATGATCGTTATATTAGATAAAGTTCCTACAAATTTTTGATCATACTCAAATTCGACAGAATAAGGTAACACTGAAACAGATGTTGGTAACAAGAACCCCATTAATAAAGTATATTTAAACATATCATCAAATGGGAGCAGAAAATAACAAGAAATCCCTATTAATAAACCAATCCCATATCTTACCCCTAGAAATTGCACCATTAGTTTTATATAGCTTTTATCAAATGTAAAATTCAGATAAATTCCTAGCAATAATAAAGATAAAGGCATATTTGCTGCAGAAATAATATCAGCAACATTTAATATGGTTGAAGGAATTTGTAACCCAATTAAATTAACGATCACTACGATAATATAGGTCATAAGAGGGATCGATTTTGATAACTTAATAATCACTGTTTTAGGATCCAGCTTTACATCTTCTTTTGAATAAAAACTCCCAATTAAATAGCTTAAGCCAAAAACAATAAATGCATTTCCAACATCAAACATCCCAAAATAGGTAAGTCCTTCTTTCCCAAAAATAACTTCTACTAATGGATAAGCAAAAAGACCAATATTAAAGCCCGGTACCATCATCCCAAGCATACCCTTTATGTTTCTTTGTTTTTTCCTAAATAAAAAAAGGGCAAAAAAACCGATGCAGATCCCGTAGAGAAAGCCTATTAAGATTAGTAAAAACAACGATGTTTCTATTTTAATATCATGAAAAGTCACGATGATTAAAGTTGGTAGAGTGATATTAAAAATAATTCTTGATAATCCCTCACCGTCTTTTTCCTTAATAATGCCCCGTGTTTTCAAAAAATAACCTAAGGCAATAATGACGACGCAATACAAAAACTGCAAATTAAAACTACCCAAAATGACAAGACTCCTTACATGTATTAAATTCCTTTAGTTGACTACTGTATACAATATTGCTCATTTTACCTGACATCTAGCACATTATCAATCTAATCAACTCAATCCTACCATTCTATTTCATTATTCATAATTTTATGATAAATTAAGTAGGACTACTTTGAGAGGATGTTGCAGGAAATGACAAAATTTGAAAACATTACGATAGAAAAGAAGGCAAATGTTTATTTTGAGGGTAAGGTGACAAGTCGTACCATCTTATTTGAAGACGGAACGAAAAAAACTCTTGGTGTCATGCAGCCAGGTGAGTATGAATTTTCTACTAGCTTCAAAGAAGAGATGGATATCACAGCAGGTCATTTAGAGTATAAATTACAAGGTGAAGATTGGAAAACAATTGACGGTCAAGGTGTTTTTTATGTACCGGCAAATGAAACATTTCAAGTAAAAGCGAACTCTGTTGTTGATTATTGTTGTTCATACATAAGTGAATAAACATTAAAAGTCGTCCCTAACAGGACGACTTTTATCTTACTTTAGTTTATCTTCTTGCTTCCACTTTATAATGTTTTTTCAACTTCTACTAGCAATTGAAAAATAAATTGATAAAGAGATCCAATTACTTCACCAATAGTCATCGTTTCTTCAAAACCCTTTAACACATCAAGCGTAATATTTAAGTCCCATAATCCGTCTTGTTGATTAAACATTAAATTATATTTCTTTTCTCCTTCTAGTAACTCACGGTCTAGAAAGGACTTAATTGTTTTTTCTTGATTCTTTTTGAGCTTTAATCCAAGCATAGCCTCATATGTTCCAAAAACATCGTCAACCTCTAATGAAACTGCATCAATTGCTATGATGTGAAACCATTTTGATTCAACATAAAGAAATTCAGCTTTCTGTTTTTTAAAATATGATATAGATTCAGATAAGAAAGAATCTGATTCTGTTTCAATCAATTCATCTGTTTCTTTATTACTTCGCTCAATATAAGCACCCAAAAACCTATTTTCTATATTCTCATTACTACCATTTTCATGAAAAGAAATATCATTTTCTTTCATATACTCTTTTTCTACTAGATATAATGGCATTTCTTTATCTAATTGCTGAATCTGATTCTTTAACAATATATATCCTCCATTCTTTCCAATACTCTCTATTTACAAGTATAACCTTTTATTTCAATTTATAAATCCATTTCAATAAGAACCGGACAGTGGTCACTACCCAAAATATCACAATGGATTTGAGAATCTACTAGACGATTTGTTAATGCTTTTGACACAATAAAGTAATCAATACGCCAACCAATATTCCGTTCACGTACTCTACTCATATAAGACCACCAAGAATAAACATCTTTTCGTTCCGGATACAAGTAACGGAAACTATCAACAAATCCTTCATTCAGTAGTAAAGACATTTTTTCGCGCTCTTCATCTGTAAAGCCTGAGTTTCCTTTATTTGATTTAGGATTTTTTAAATCTATTTCCTGGTGTGCTACGTTTAAATCTCCACATAAAATAACAGGCTTGTTTTTCTCCAAGGTTGTTATATATTCACGAATGTCTTCTTCCCATTGAAGTCTCTCATCAAGCCTTGCTAAATCTCTTTTTGAATTAGGTGTGTACATCGTAATGAGAAAGTATTGTTCAAATTCTAACGTTATAATTCGACCTTCTGGTTCTTCGTTCAAATCACCAACACCGTACGAAACAGACAATGGCTTTTGTTTCGTAAAAACGGCAGTACCTGAATATCCTTTCCTTTTGGCGAAGTTCCAATATTGGTGATAACCTTCAAGCTCTAAAGAAAGCTGTCCTTCTTGCATTTTTGTTTCCTGAATACAAAATATATCGGCGTTAACTTCATTAAAGTAGTCTAAAAATCCTTTTTTTACACAAGCTCTTATTCCATTTACATTCCATGATACTAATTTCATCTATTTTCTCCCTGATTCTAAAATTGACTGTTGAACTTATATACTAAACGATTTCACTAAAATACTAAACACATATGTTCTCTAGATAATAAAATAAGCGGTAAAAGCTTTTGGCTTTTAACCGCTTATTAGCTAGTTCTTATCCAATTGAATTTCTTTTATTTTTTGTCGTTGCTCCTCAGGCCACCATGCTCCACAATCGTCCGATACAACACATGCTGCACATGTATTTAAATCATACACCTTCATTCCAGTAATTGGAGGTGAATATAAATGAAGAGTAACCAGCTTCGACTTATTTGAAACAGACATTTTATGCACACCCTTTTCGGGTGCAAAAAATATTTCACCATTTTCTTGAAATTCGGTAAAGATTTCTTTAGGCATTTTCGTTCCATCTACTTTATATACCGTATTTTTTGCCGTCCCATTTATCACTTGAATCCATCCAAAGGAGCTGCCATGATCATGTGGCGCACATTCTAACTGAGACCAATTCATTACTAACAATTCAACCTTCTCGTTTTTATAAAGTAATTTCCGGTAGTATGGCTTATCTTCTTCTGTTCCCAATATAGGCTCCAATTCTTCATGCTGAATAGCCAGTTCCTCCAACGCCTGTTTTAAAGCATCACTCGATGTATTTTCCAAATTTCCAAGAATCTCACTTATTCGGTCTTTATAATCCATACGAATGTACCTCCTGTTGTTGCTTTTCTGGATGTCTTTTAGGCAGCAGGCTGTTCATATGTATTGGTAAGTTCTTGTTGTTTATTAAGTAAAAAATTATTATTTTAGTAACGGTGAAGCCTTTGTAAAAGACTTAATTTATTTGTACTTTTTTGAAAAAAAGAAACCATACAACCTTTCAAATTGACCGTTAACAAAAATCACTCCTATTATAATTATGATTCCTCCTACTACACTTATGAGAATAATTTTTTCGTTTAGTAAAAGAACAGCTGCGATTAATGTTGCAACTGGTTCTAAATAAAGAAAAACAGAAACCTGAGATGCTTCTAGTACATGTAAGGCTTTTGCCCAGTACCAATAAGCAACCCCTGATACAAACACACCTAAAAAAAGTAAATGAGCCCACTCTCCAGCCTGTAAATGAGAAATAGCCTCCCATCCCTTATTACGAATCAAAAAAGGTATTGTTAAAACAAAGCCTAGTAAGCTCATATAAAACGTAATAACTAGCGGTGAAAGAGGGATATTTAATTTTTTTAATAAAACAGAATAAACCGCCCAGTTAAGTGTGCTTAGTAACATTAGTAAGTAACCTATGTTTAATGAAGGTTCAAACGTTTTGTCACTACCACCTGTCGTGATCATTAGTACACCAAAAAGAGCTAGTATCATGCCAATTGCTTTTAGAATCGTCATTCTTTCATTTAAGAAAATCATCGACAAGATTACAGTAAAAATAGGTGATAAAGAAATCATCCAACCTGCAGAAGATGCATCAATTGTTAGCAATGCACTAGCTTGAATAACCTGATGAATAAAAACACCTAATATGCCTAAAACAATTAAATGTGGGATATACACAGGACTGATTTTCAGTTTTTCCCTTAATAAAAGTAAAAGACAGAGAAGAAAGAGAGCACCGATCCCAAATCGAATAACAAGCAATGTAAAAGGATCTAGCTTGTCTAACACCGCTTTTGTCGAAACAAAGGATACTCCCCAAAATGTGATGGACATTGTGGCATAAAGCGAAGCGGCTAATTTATGGTTTGATGATAACATAATAAATACCTCTCTATTTTAGTCTCTCCTTATCATATGCTTGTCCTTTTGACGAATGTATAAAAATACGAAAGTTCATCCTTACCTCACGTATTATTTGAATTATAGTCTGTTTATGGTACAATGAATGAGTATTCATTCATAAAGAATAGTTAAATAAATTAGAAATACAGAGGTGGTAACGTGCAACAAATTGGTCCAATCCAAATTATTGAAGGTCCACATAAAAGTAAAGTTCCGTATTCCAGAAGTCTATATATAGCAAGTTCTCATGAAAAGGTGTTAATTGATACAGGTGCTGATCCACACTCGCTCCAACAATTAAACAAACAATCCGGAGTTGACTTAGTTATTAATACACACTACCATCCCGATCATACTTGTCATAATTATTTATTTCCGAAAGCAGAAAAATGGATAAATAAAATTGAATACGAGATGTCATTAACAGTTGAAGGAATTGCAAAAGCAAATGGAGTTTATCAAGAATGGGGTTCTCCAGGCGTAAAGGAATGGGCAAAGAACATTCCACAAACATGGATTCAAAGCCTTTCTGAAATTAACGGGTATTACGAATACGAGAAAGAATACCGTCTTGGAGACGTTAACGTTATCTTTTTGCATACACCAGGTCATACCAAAGGCTTTAATTGCCCTTATTTTCCTGACTTTGGTGTTGTATTTACAGGAGATTATGATATGACAACATTTGGTCCATGGTACAACGGTACAGATGGTAACATTGATGAGTTTATCTCTTCAGCCCAACGCCTTCTCTCCTTAGATGCTAACACGTTTATTACAGGCCATCAAAAAGGAACATTTCAGAAAGACGAATTTCACGCTGCAATGAAAAAATACCTTACAATCATCGACCAGCGAGATAACGTAATTGAAAAATATGTAAAACTAGGTTTAGATTTTGAAGAATTAACAAGTATCGGTATTTTTTATCCAAAAAACACTTTAGAGCATTCTATTCTTAAAACGTGGGAACGAAGTGGAATAAGAAAACATCTTCATCGTTTAGGCTATAAGGTTGAGAATGGAACGATCAAACATTTGGTTTATTCTAATAAAAAATGATCTTGTAGCACCCATATGGAGTTCCTCATCACCATTGTGCTGTGGACCTCCTTTAGATGAATGATGGATAGAAAGCTCTAGTCAACTCCCTATCCATACTCTTTATTCATCCTCGTCCATCATATCCTCAAAAACAGCCGACACTTTTTCAAATTCATCGTCACTTTCAATTGGAGACAAATCTCCTTCACCATCAATCTTTAAAAAGAAAATATCAATATCTTCTTCCGTTTCCGCTTGAATATCATCAACAAATCCTACTGCTACATAATCAGTTCCTTCTAAAGTAATCGCTGCAAGAACTTCCACTTCATTTTCCTGATCATTTTCGTCCGTAATCGTAAATACTTCTCCTACTTCTACTTTATCCATGAATAATAGCTCCCTTCACACGTACATATAAATGATGATTACTTCTTTATCATGCCAAATTTATGTAATTTCATTCAATACATTTTTAAAAAAAAATTCTATTTTTTTAGTTATCACATTTAATATTTGATAAAAGAAAGGGTGCTTAATTATGTCCTATTTTTCTTATCCGCCTTTCAACCGTTCAACTCCCTCTGCTCAATTACACACAACACAACAAAGAACACTTATTTTAGAAGGTAGAGGAAAAGTAATTGCCCCACCCGATCAAGCGATTATTACGATTGGATTTGTTACGGAGAATAAAGATGCTAAGAAGGCACAGGCTCAAAATGCTGTATTGACAAATCAAGGTTTAACTGCTCTTAAGGAAATAAATATTCAACAAGAAGATATTCAAACAGTCTCGTACATCATTCAACCTATTTACGAATTCACCGAAGGATCTTCTATCTTAAAAGGATATAAAGTACAACATACTTCTGAAATAACAGTAAAAGATTTAAACCAAGTTGGTGCAGTGTACCAAGCGGTTGTAGCAGCGGGAGCAAATATCGCAGAGAATATCGAGTTTGTTGTTTCAAATAAAGATTTTTACTATCAGCAAGCATTACAACTTGCAATCAAAAATGCAACTGAAAAAGCGTCAAGCATTGGTCAGCTGCTGGGTGTTAGCATGAATTCCGTTCCAATCAAAGTTACAGAGAATTCTACAGTCATTTCACCAAGAGACTATACACTTTCTTTCTCTGCTGAAGCCACTTTACAAGCAGCACCTCCTATACAAAGAAGTAAGCTTGAAATTGAGGCAATCGTAACAGCAGTTTTTCCTTATTAAGAAAGGGCGAATACATCATTCGCCCTCCTTCATTATTCATTTTGCTCTAAAAAAGTCTTAATTTCTTCTGTTAATTCTTCTCTAATAGCATCAATTTTCTTGAAATCCATTGCTTCTATATAATAAGATTCTAACTGATCTCTTAACTGCTTCGCTTCAGCAAGATAGGATATCGCTTCTTTCATTTTGTCTTTATATGCTTTTGTTGTTCTAGCAATGTCCTCTGCGTATTTTTCATCTGTTCCAGGTGTGATGCAGCGTTCATACATATCAATTATTTCATCAGAATTTCTTTCAGGAAAATATTCATGTGGTGCAGTACTGTCAAAAATAGCAATTCCCTTTTCACGTAAAATCACCATATCAAGGCTGTTAGGATCAAAACCACAATGATACACTTCTACATCAAAACCTCTTTGCTCACCTGCAGCCACAATTTTCTTTAACATTGTTGACTTACCTGAACCGGCTCTTCCTTTTATAAAGTAACGTTTTTCGATATCTTCTGTTAAATTCTGAATAAAATCAACAGCTCCATCTGGAGTTGCTGCTCCTAAAAAACGATGCTGAACTCTAGGTTTTTTATCTAATTCTTCCTCTCCGTAAAACAAGGAAATAATTTCATCTGTTAATTGATTTGCTTTAGCAAAATCCATGTTAGAAATATAAATGTCTTCAATATCATCATGCGCTCTTAATGAGGCAGCAAATGTTTCATATGCTTGATTAAATTTCTTTGAAATCTCCTGATTAAGAGTAAGTATTTTTTCTTTATGCTGCGATAATTTGTTAGAATCCCAAGCAACACCTATATTTACATACTCTTCAATAACACCTGGTGCATTAGGTTCAATAACATGTGGTGCTGTTCCATCAACAATTCCTAATCCCTCATTTGGAAGAATCACTCCATCAATGGACTTGTTATCAGAAGCACAATGTAAATACTCTACATCATATCCCTTTTCTTCCATAATTTGACCAACATGCTTCATAAGAGAAGATTTTCCCGTACCTGGGCCTCCCTTTAATATATATAAACGTTGTAAATCTTGTAATACTGAGTCATATAAACTATAAAATCCTTTAGCAGTGTTTCCTCCTGCATAATAATGATGAACTTTACCTGTCATCTAATCACCCCTTAGCGCCATTTACCTTAACATATGTAGATTATCTTACAAGGGTGAATGCCTATTTTTTCAAAATCGCTTATTCCTCAAAACTTTTGTATAATATTCCTATATTTAATAAAGGAGACCGTTTCGATTGAACTCAAAAGATCTAGAACAAAAAATTATTCAAAACTACCAGAAAGATGAAGGAATGATGATTTTGATTTTTGCACAATGGTGTGTGAATCATGATCTTAATCCAACAGAACTTTATTTAAGAGCCTATCCTGGGCAATCTGAAAATTATGCCCTTCAACAAACAATTGATTTAACCGTTTCTAAGGAAGAATCAGAGCACATCCCAGATCAAACCCTCCTTAATGTTTTATCATTGTTTGGCAATGAAGACCTCGCTTTTGTTGTAACAGAGGAAATAAATAAAAGAAAAAAATAAGAAGGAAGAATATGAGGTGGTGGTCAAAGCCGTTTTTTGCCTTGCCGAATGATAGATTTTCTGGATAAGTTGATAGATTATTCGGAGAAGTTGATAGATTTTTGATCATAGTTGATAGATTTTCCTGAAAAGTTGATACATTTCTGATACTTAGATACAAATCAGCAGGATAAAAGGCAAGATTCTTATGTAAAAAGCACGCCAATATTCGGCGTGCTTTCCTTATTTATCAAATCTTTTAAACACTAACGTGGCATTATGTCCACCAAAGCCAAATGAATTCGATAAAACAACAGAAACATCTGATTGCTTTGCTTCATTAGGTACATAATCTAAATCTAGTTCCTCATCGGGTGTTTCATAGTTAATGGTTGGAGGAATTACACCATCTTTGATTGAAAGCAAAGAGAAAATTGCTTCCACTGCACCTGCTGCACCCAACAAGTGTCCTGTCATCGACTTTGTTGAGCTTACAGAAAGTTTGGATGCATGTTGACCAAATACTTCTTTTATCGCTTTTGTTTCATTTAAATCATTATAATAAGTACTTGTACCGTGGGCATTAATATAATCAACATTCTCTGCCTTCAAATTAGCATCTGATAATGCTAGTTTCATAGCACGTTGTCCGCCTTCTCCTTCTGGCGCAGGTGTGGTAATATGATATGCATCCCCAGTCGCACCATAGCCAACAATCTCCCCGTAAATTTTAGCACCACGAGCTAAGGCGTGCTCTAATTCTTCTAAAACAACAACACCTGACCCTTCCGCGATAACAAATCCGTCACGATTTTTATCAAAAGGTCGACTTGCAGTGTTTGGGTCCTGATTTGTCGATAAAGCCGTCATGTTAGTAAACCCTGCGACTGTCATCTCGGTAATCGATGCTTCAGATCCACCGGCAATCATCATATCTGCTACTCCATTTTGAATAACTCGAAAAGCATCGCCAATAGAATTAGCACCCGAAGCACATGCAGTTACTGAGCAATTGTTAATCCCCTTTGCTCCAATCTCAATTGAAACCCTGCCAGAGGCCATATCTGGGATGAACATAGGAATAATAAACGGACTAACACGCTTTGGACCTTTATTTAAATAGCGTTTATGTTGTTCCTCAAATTCATCAAGTCCACCGATTCCTGAACCTATCCATACTCCAACACGTTCAGGGTCAATTGTTTCTCCTATTTTAATTCCCGAATCATTCACTGCCATTTTACTTGCTGCTATTGCAAAATGAGTAAATCTTGCCATTCTTCTCGCTTCTTTAAAATCAATATACTCATCTGTTGAAAAATTCTTTACTTCTCCAGCTACTTTTACTTGAAACTGCTCTGAATTAATTCGTGTTAATGGTGCGATGCCCGATACTCCACTTTTAATATTTTCCCAGGTTGTTCGTACATCATTACCTAGGGGTGTTACAGCTCCAATACCTGTAATGACAACTCGCTTCTTCATGTTAGCTTCTCTCCTTTTTAACAATGATATGATATATACTAATTCTTTTCATTTGATTGTTAAATAGATAAATTATTACTTGGTCTTAGTAGCACATACATATATCTTATACTAGATTATGAAAAATGAAAAGTTACCTGTACTAAAAGAAATTTTTTTTAAATGTAAAAAGACCTCTTTTTGAGGTCTTTTCCATTATAGTTCCAGTTTTTCAACAGCATCAATTAGTGATGTGATATCCTCTACAGTTTGAAATATTTCACTATTTTTTATTTCTTCCACCATCACTTCTCCATCTTGTTGAACTTGTTCAAACTGATTTAGTAATTCTTCATTTTTCGAAACAAGATCCTGGTGTAGGTCTTCAGCAACTGCTGGGGCATCTATGTTATTAAATTCTTCAATATTCTCGGTTAATGTGTTTACCTGATTTTCTAGTTCAGTTCTTATTTCTGGATCAGTTGCAGCATTTTCAACTAGACCTGGTGCATTTTCAGCAAATTCACTCATTGAATTCAATAAGCTATTTGCTTCATTAACATAGTCCAATGATTGATTTACTTCATCTACTACAGAGCACGCAGAGGTTAGCATAAAAACCGCAATCATGATAAGAAAAGAAAGCTTTTTCATTTTATCACTCCTATGAGTTTATAAGTTATATACGTATAATTGGTGAAGAAAGTTTCAAATACTTTGTTCTTACAAATGACGCTAAAAACAATAAAAGGCTAACATCATGGTTGTTAACCTTTTATTGTTTATGATTCACTTGTCACTAACCATTTGAGAAATTCCTGTTCGGGTTCAGTAAGAAATCGACCTAAGTCTCTTGAAAAATATAAATATAACTCTATGTATCTTTTTGCCATTTCGTCCATGAATATCCCCCTAGTATGTATAAGAACTTCTTTATTTTATCACGTTCATATGGTAAGTGGTAAAAAATTTTAAATTATTCTTCATCCAGAATATCATCTGAATCATCTTTATCATGTTCATTTTTCTCTTTAGTATCAAAGAACTCATTTATTTTTTCAACAATCGAATCGTCATTTTCTGTTGGGTGATGCTGAGCATGTTCTGTATCAATAAAATTCTGAAAGGTATATGTTTGAATGAGTTTCTTTTTATATTTGAAGTGTTTACCAACAATTAGTAACAATAATATTAATAGTAGAAAGAGTACAAAGTAGAAAATAATTACACCTCACTCTCTTAATTAAACTTATCATTTAAAAAGAAAAAGCTACGGTCGTAACTTTTCCTTCTAGGATCCTTAGAGCTAAGGCATCAAAAACAGGGCTTCTAATTGAGGATTTCCACCTGCAAGACCAACCGCAACTGCTGTATAGGTTTTTCCAGCTTTAAGCTGAACTTGAGGAATCGTTATCACAACATTATTAGTTCCGGCAACTCTAACCTCTAAATTAACGGTTAATGGAGATAATGTCATGTAATCTGTAGCTTTTTCGTACGGAACATTGGGAAAGAGCACCTTTCCACCTTGAACAGCGATATCAACATTTGGAGCATCTGGAGAGAGGTGAATAAACCGGACTTTTGCTTGATTCGGGCTTACATACGGTTTATCTACAAAAACAGTTAATTTAAGGTTTGCTACCTTACCAGTTGCTGCAACAGTGTAGTAAGTATTTCTTGTTAAAGAAAGCTGTTCTCTTAGAACAGGTTGAGTTGTTTCACCAGTTGGGTACACTTCAATCGTGTAGCGTCCATTAGGTAATTGTAAGTAATCCGTTGTTTCTTGAAAAACGAGATTCGTAATGGCTTTATTTCCGTTTACATAAACATCAACGCCTGGTGTGTCTGGTGAGGCATGAAATACACGTACAAAAGAATTCTGTTGTCCAGCTCTGTCTACCATTCCGTAAGTATGTCCGTGAAAATCTACAGCTGCAAGTTGTTGTACACACATTAAATGTTTTTGATAATACATGATGTGCAGCTGAGGATTTGAATATTTGTAGTAGTCAGCAAGCATTTGATATTTTGCCGATTCAAGTACCAACATTGATTCATTTTGGTGCATGCTATTCACTCCTAAAATAGTATTAACACAATACAATATGTAAAATGCCTATATAGTTTCCTATTTTATGTCAATTTTTACAAAAAATTATTTTTGCAATGGTAATATATTCTGCATAAAAACAGAGCAGATTTCTCTACTCTGTTTTCAGCAATCTTATTCATCTATTTACCAAGGAAAGCCTCTTCTTCTTCTGCGATCTTCAGCACCTAGTACATCATCATCTCGGTCATATCTTCTATCTCTTCTATTTTCTACACCTGCAACATCTTGATTAAAACGACCGCGACGTCTTTTATCTTCTGCTTCAACGATAAACACTTCATCAGCATTAATAATCACACGATCTGCATTAATCACTAGCCTTTTTTTATTTTCTGACATTTACCCCACCTCCAATCTCTTTTACTACATTTTATGAAACAAACAGAAATACGAGTGGACGAGTATAGTGGGACAACTCACCAATTTTATAGCCTTCAAAAAAATGTTACATAATCAATTCTAAGTCAGGAAAAAATAAACAGATACTATGGAAATGTGGGGTGAAAAGATAATGAAAAAGTTACTAGCAATTTTACTAGCAGCACTTCTTGCTACTTCTGTTGTGGCATGTGATGATGCTCCTGGTGAAGATGAAATCGGTGATGGTGAAATCAACGATGAGGAATAAGAAAACGACACACGGGTTATCCGTGTGTCGAATTTAATCTTCCTTTAATATAAAAACGAAACATTATAATAGCAATAGTGATGAGTACAACCAATCCACCAAAAATATGACGATAAATAAGCTCGACAGCCAAGCCATCCTGAAGAGTAATCATAATTCCTGTTAAAGTCACACCAAAAGCTCCTCCAAAAAATTGAATAAGCTGGGTCATTCCCATTCCTGTCCCAATCTCTTCAGTTGGGAGAATCCTTGAAACTTCATTAGCTATACTTGATGTAAGGGCTGAGAAACCGGTACTCATAAACATATAAGTTAGTAAGATAAAATACGGTGACTTCGTTGATAACAATGTAAATAAAACCGTTGCAATAAATAAGAAAAGCTGCCCAAAATAAATATGCGGACCATTGCCAAACCGATCAATTAACCTTCCAATAAACTGTGCAGCCACAGCAGACAAGATAGCTCCAGGGAAAATCATCAAGCCAACCTCTGCAGGATCCTTTCCAAAAACATCTGTTAAAATGATTGGCATAAGAAAAAGGGTAGAAAAATGGATGACAAATGCTACAAATCCGATAAAAAGCAATTTAAGATATTGTTTCTCTTTTAACAATTTTGGTTGAATAAACGGCATCGTGACTTGGTTAATATGCCTCCACATCAACAACAAGACAATCATACTTGAAAATAAAATAAAATATGAAAAGGTTGAGAGAAATAACAGGACACCTGTTACACCTATTGCTGTTAAACACCCACCTACCGTATCAAACTTCACCTTTTTAATCTCTTCTTTCGGCAACAGCTTTTGTAAAACTGGAATAAAGAACACAACCAAACCTGTTACTGCAAACAAATAATTCCATCCTAAATATTGCGTGATAGCTCCTCCAATAACAGGACCCAGTCCAAATCCTAGTGAAGAGGCTGATGCAATGAGGGCCATTGCTTTCCCTCTTCTACTTATGGGGATATATCTTCCTGCAAGCACCATGGCAAGACCTGGCACAGCCCCTGCTCCCGCTGCTTGAAGAATCCTTGTTGTTAATAGAAGTGGAAATGAGTTGGCAAAAAAGCCAATAACTGAAGCAACTCCTAATATGGATAGTCCGATAAGAAGTAATCTCGAGATTGGAATATAATCAGAAAGCCGACTAAATGTTAAAGTCGCTATGGCAAAGACAATTGAATATCCCGACACAATCCAAGATGCAGTTGAAGAGGTGAGAGATAAATCTGTTAACACACTTGGTAAGGCCACATTAAACATCGTTGTATTCATGACAACAAGCCAAACAATAAAACTCCAAATCAAGACAATTTTGTTTTCCTGAATGGATTCTACCCCTGTACTTTTAGGAGCAGCAATGGAAACCGAAGACATTTAATACCACCTGTTTCTTTCAATTTATTAAACAATAATACTATCATAATACGTTTTTTCTTCCTATAAAAGAAAAATGCTTCGAGTATCGAAAAATGAACTTTGTGAAACATTGTCCCAAATAAGCAAAAAAGGATGAACATGGTATAGGTTCACCCTTACAAAACAGTTACATTATGTCACCTGCTGTTTTTGATATTGATTTTTAAAATATTCAGCTGCTTCATATATGGCTTTTCTTCCATCCTCCAACGGAAGGGTCATACACATAAAACCATGGATCATTCCTGGATAACATACATACGTAGTTGGAACTCCAGCTTGTGAAAGCTTCCTGGAATATTCTTCTCCACCATCACATAACGGATCATATTCAGCCGTCACAATATATGCTGGGGGAAGCTTAGCAGCATCTTCTTCAGGAATGAGCATAGGCGCAGCTAATGGACTTTGGGTATCAGATATGCTTGAAAGATATTGTTGCCTAAACCAGTTCATCGTTGATTTTGTTAAATAATATCCTTCACCATATTTTTCATAAGATTCTGTTGGTTCAAAACCTGTTGATGTGTAAAATAATAACTGATTACTAATACTAATATCTTTCCTTTGAACAGCTAAATAACAAGTAACTGCAGCTAGATTTCCACCGGCACTGTCACCTCCAACTGCAATAAACTTTCGATCAACACCTAAATCGTCAGCATGATCATACACCCATTTCGTTGCAAGATACGCATCTTCAACAGGGACCGGAAACTTATGTTCAGGAGCTAAACCATAGTCTACAGATATGACTTTGCACTGAGCATGGTTAGCTAGTATTCGGCATAATGAATCATGAGTTTCTATATTGCCTATTACCCAGCCACCTCCGTGAAAATAGACTAAAGCTGGTAATGAACTGTTATCATTAGGACTATATATTCTAATTGATATATCATGTTCATATCCTAGAATTTTTCTATCTTCTACTTGATGAATTTCTTCTGTTATGTTTAAAGAAGAACTAGATTCAACGAAAAGAGCCCTTGCTTCCTTCAGGTTTTGCTGCTCAACTGGAGGTACATTTCGTTTTTCAAAATGTTGCAAAAGTGCAATAACTTGTGGATGTAGAGTCATTATGATTCCTCCTTATTCTTATATTTTGTAAATGTTATCATTCCTTTAATAACATCCACTCCATTTTGATTAACTGCGTTTACTTGGAAAATAGAATGTGTTTCATTCTCATCTGTTAATCTTGCTTTTAATGTAATGATGTCTCCAAGAAAAACCATCCCCCTAAAGCGGATCTGATAATCCTGTATAAAACCTTCTTCATGATATGGAGTAAATAACTTTGCCAAATTCCCCATCGTCCACATACCGTGAGCGATGATCGCTGGTAAACCGGCTTTTTTGGCTTCATCATCAATTGTGTGAATCGGGTTGTAATCTCCTGAAGCACCAGCATACTTTATAAGGTCCAATCTTGAGACAGGTGGTAATGTAACGATGGGGAGCTCATCGCCTACCTGACACCTTAATAACCTGCTCATATACTCATCACCTTCCTAACAGTTTCATTAATAATGACAACCTGCTCAGCAGTGAAAATGAGCTCTTCGTTAAGAGTTTCACCATACTGTTTTAACACCAAAAACCCCATATTCCCAAGCTTTCCTTGCTTTTCATAGTAATCTTCCACTTCTTGATAGCAGATGATCTCTTCACCAACAAGCAAAGGACGTTTGTAATGATATTTTTGTTCACCATGAATTAACCCCTTAGCTGGTAAAGCAAGCTCATCTATCACACCATAATCAAAAACCCTTGGAAATGTAGGTGGAGCAATGTTTTTCTTATATCTTGTTGTTTTTGCAAACTCTTCATCTATAAAAATAGGGTGAAGATCACCAAGCGATTCGGCGAACTTTTTTACCGCACCTCTTTCAACAACATTCTTTACACCTGGAGATCGTTTTCCAATAGCATCTTTAAACATATTGATGCCTCCTTTTTTTGCAAAATTTCCTGCTTTATTCATCACAACAGAAAGTTAATTTTTCGGACCACCTGCAACATATATAATCTGTCCGTTGATAAAGGAAGATTTTTCATCAGCAAAAAAAGCGACTGCATTTGCGATATCACTTGGTTTCCCACTGCGACCAACTGGGATTTTTGAGACACTCGCCTGAATTAAATCTTCAAAAGAAATACCAAGACGTCTTGCTGTTTCTTTTGTCATATCTGTTTCAATAAAACCTGGTGCTACTGAATTAGCAGTAATCCCGTATTTCCCTAACTCAATCGCTAAGGTTTTTGTAAAGCCTTGTAAACCTGCTTTAGCCGTTGCATAATTGGCTTGCCCTCTGTTACCTAAAGCGGATGTTGAAGAAATATTGATGATTCTTCCATATCGGTTTTCAACCATATATTTTTGTGCAGCTCGAGCCGCATTGAACGAGCCTTTTAAATGAACGTCCATAACGAGCTGCCAATCATCGTCCGTCATTTTAAAAAGCAGATTGTCACGAATCACACCAGCATTGTTTACAAGGATATCAAGTGATCCAAAATTGTTATACGTTTCCTCCATTGCGTCTACCATTTGATCTGCTTCTACCACACTAGCAACCTTCGAAAACACGTTATACCCTTTTTCACGTAATTCATTTGTAGTTTCGTGGACTGCCTCTTCATTCACATCAATAAAAGCAACTTTAGCCCCTTCACTAGCAAAAAGTTCAACAATTCCTTTCCCAATCCCACGACTTCCTCCCGTTACAAAAGCGACTTTTCCATTAAATCTTCCAGACATAAATATCCTCCTTATTAATTCGTCATTATTATTTCAATCTTACTGTGTTATATTTTAAATAAATTGCCCTACCTTTACATGGCCTTTTAAAAGATTACGAGAAATGATTAAGCGTTGAATTTCATCTGTTCCATCGTAAATTCTCCACAATCTTGCTTCACGATACCAACGTTCAATAGGGAGTTCTCTTGTGTAACCCATTCCTCCATGAATTTGAAGTACCCGATCTACTACCCGATTTCCCATGTTTGCTCCATAAAGCTTTGCCATTGATGCTAAATGACGATTATCCTCACCATGATCAAGTGTGAAAGCAGCGTTTAATACGAGCCATTTCGCTGCATCAATTTCTACAGCAGAGTCAGCAATTTGCCATTGAATTGCTTGTCGTTCAGAAATCGGTTTTCCAAATGTTTCACGCTCTTTTGAATAATCAATTGCCATTTGTAGGAGTCTTTCTGCGGCACCTACAGCTCTGGCTCCTACAATCCATCTTGCAAAACCAATCCATTCAAGGCCTAGGTTATATCCCCCATCTACTTCTCCAAGGATATTTTCTTCTGGAACTCGGACATTTTCAAAAACAAGTCCTGCTGGTCCCCACTCACCCATCGTGTGAATGTATTCTGATTTCCAGCCCATATCTCGGTCAACGATAAAGCATGTTACACCATCACGACCTGTTGTATGATGCTTTTCTTTATCTGTAATCGCAATAACCATCACGAAGTCAGCTTCATTGCCACCAGTAATGAATGTTTTTTCTCCATTTAATACCCATTCATTTCCGTCCTTTACAGCTGTCATTTTAATATTTCTTGTATCAGAACCAGCTCCAGGCTCTGTCATCGCGAAACAAGATTTTTTCTCACCATTAATCGTTGGCAATAAATACTTCTTTTTTTGCTCTTCATTAGCATAATAAAGAATATTGTCAGCTGAACCACCAAACTGGAACGGGACAAATGTCTTCGAAACCTCCATCATCACAATCGCTAACATCATTTGACCTAGGTCAGCTCCACCGTATTCTTCAGGCGTATTAATACCCCAGAAACCAGCTTCTTTTGCTTTTAGTTGTAATTCCTTTAATTTCCCCGGCGGCAAACTTGGTTTCCCTTCACGTTCGTTCCGTAATACTTCATTTTCCAGAGGCATTAATTCTTTTTCCACAAATTTTCTAATTGTTTTTTGAACCATTTTTTGTTCTTCTGTTAAACGTAAGTGCATCCCTTTCACCTCATTAACAAGTATTTTTTATAATAATTGAAGCATAACGGCCATTCCTTGGCCTCCACCGACACATAAAGTTGCCATCCCATACTGCACTTGCCTTCTTCTCATCTCATATAAAAGCGTGATCATGATCTTACAGCCAGTCGCCCCAAGGGGGTGGCCAAGGGCAATAGCTCCACCATTTACATTAACTTTCTGCTGATCTAGTCCAGCCTCTCGGATAACCGCTAATGCTTGTGCAGCAAATGCTTCATTTAATTCGATTAGATCGATTTCAGGAAGTGTCATATTTGTTCGTGCAAGTAGCTTTTCTATTGCCGGTACAGGACCAATTCCCATTACTTTAGGAGAAACACCAGCGGTTGCCCAATCTACGATTCTAGCTAATGGTTTTAAACCTAATTCTTTTGCTTTACTTGCTTTCATCATAACCATCGTAGCAGCGCCATCATTTCTACCACAGGAGTTACCGGCCGTAACTGTGCCAAGATCCTTGAAAACTGGCTTTAACTTAGCTAACACTTCTAGACTAGTATCTGGTCGTGGATGTTCATCCTCCACAACTTGGAAAACCTTTTTTCTTTCCTTTATTTCCACTGGTGTTATTTCCTCTTTAAACCTTCCTCTTTCAATTGCTTTTGCTGCTTTTTGTTGACTGTTATAAGCAAACTCATCTTGATCTTCTCGTGAAACAGTGTATCTCTCTGCAACATTTTCAGCTGTCATTCCCATCCCTAGGTTTTTCCCATATAATTCAATTGGTTGCTGACCGTTTTCAAGATTAGAATCTACCAAGGTAGGAGCACCTTCTCCAAATCTGGAATGTCTCAAATAAATTGGTGCTCGGCTTAAGCATTCTGTTCCACCGGCAACAACGATTTCAGCATGCCCAAACGAAATTTGTTGAACAGCTGAAGCAACAGCTTGCATACCAGAAGCACAAAGTCGATTAACTGTAAAAGCTGGTGTTGTTTCAGGTATTCCTGCTCTTAATGCCGCTACTCTAGCAACATTCGAGGATTCTGTAGTTTGCCTGACTTCTCCCAAAATCACTTCATCTATTAATTCTGGAGAAAGATTAGCCCGTTTTATGGCTTCCTCAATTACAATTGCTCCTAAAGATCCTGAGTTTAGATTTTTTAATGATCCGCCGAATCGACCAACAGGTGTTCGGACAGCGCTTACAATTACAATATCATCAATCATTCTTTTCCTCCCTTCTTATCTTATTTCAGGAATCTAGCAATATTCTTTTCTTAATTGTCCAGCAATAATATTTTT